>JBGPAW010000035.1:0-15341 GCA_041480905.1 Phycisphaerae bacterium | reverse complement strand
GGCAACGGCATCCCCGACGAGTGCGAAACCGACTGCAACACCAACGGCGTGCGGGACGATTGCGACCTCCTCGCCGGCACCAGCCGGGACTGCAACAGCAACGGCCGACCGGACGAGTGCGACGCCGAGCATTGCCATTACCTGTGGAACGGGTTCCAAGGCTTGGCTTACTCGATGCCGATGAACGGCCTGGATATCGACGGCGACGGCGTCGCCTGGTCCAACCCGGCCGACAGCGCGAAGATTTGGCTGTACGGCTGCGAGGGGGGAAGCGCTTCCGACCGCGCCGTCCAGGTGACCGTCACCACCGACCCGCCGGAAGATGGATATGTGGTGAGCGAATACTTCCGTTCCGACGCCGGCACGCTTTACCCGGACGAGGTGTTCTACACGCTGAGTTTCAAACCGCGCTTCGAGGGGTACCTGAATCCCAAGACCGACTGGCAGTTCACGCTGTACGACGCGGTGCGCACGGCGGCGGTGGTCCAGATCCACTTCGCCTCCACCGTCTCGCAGTATCCGGGGATCGTCATCCCCAACGATCGGGGTTACATTCTGGTCAAGAACCCCTCCGCGTCACCGGTCTTCATCAATACCGGCGTGGCCGTGAGTCTGGCTCACTGCTACGACTTCAAGGTGGTGCTGGACAACACAGCCGGCACCGTGCAGTTGTATATTGACGGGGTGGCCCGACTTAATCCCGCCCTGCCGGTACTGGTCAGCGACGCCCGGCGGACGGACTACTTCCGCGTGCAGGCGGTGGCCAATGGGGCGGGCAGCGGCGGAACGACCGCCTTCAAGCTCGACGCCTTCCACTTATGCGCGCTGGGGAGCATACTCCCGCCGACTGCGTGGGACTGCAACGGCAACAGGACCCTGGACGCGTGCGACGTCGCTTCCGGCGTCAGCTACGATTGCAACGCCAATGGGGTGCCGGAGGAGTGCGAGAAGGGTGATTTCAACGGCGATCAGACCGTCAATTTGACGGATTACCAGACGTTCCAAAGTTGCTTCACCGGTCCCGGCGGATCGCTGGGAGGAGGGTGCGGGGCTGGCGATTTCGACTGCGACAATGACATCGACCTGCGCGACTTCGCCTGGTTCCAGTTGGCTTTGCCCGTAAGGTGACGTAGGTCGCGCTCCAACTGAGCCTTGAGGAACCTTGGCCGAGCTCCGCCGTCTACTGCGGTGTAGCTTGGCCAAGTCGTTTTTCGCCGGGCTTGGACCCCGCCGGTGAGGTAACAAAACTGCTTGTGACCCGCGACCTCTCAATCAACCCGATCCCGGGTCCATTCTCCGGCGCAGTTGACCACAGGCTCCTTCCACTTCCAGACCCCTACTGTGCCGCAGGTGCGTGTTGATTCCCCGCTCCCGAAGGTGATGAAGAAAGGCCTGGGCGGTTTCAGCGCGCGGACGCCGGTAGGGCAGTCCCTCGACCGGGTTGTACAAGATGAGGTTGACGTTGCAGCGGATTCGCCGGGCGACCGCAGCCAGTTGCCGGGCGTGCTCCAGCCGGTCGTTAACGTCGGCCAGCAGCACGTACTCCAGCGTCACCTCACGACCGGTCTTGTCGAAGTAGTAGCGAGCAGCCTCAACCAACTGCTCGAGGCGGACCCCTTCGGCCCAGGGGACCAGTTGGCGGCGCAAGTCATCGGTCGGGGCGTGTAACGACAGGGCGAGGGTCACTTGCAGGTTCTCGTCCGCCAACCGTTTCATCTGCTTGGGCAAGCCGACGGTGCTGATGGTGATTTTGCGGGCGCCGAGCTTCATCCCCCACTCGGCGTTGATGGTGCGGACGGCCTGCACCGCGGCATCGTAGTTGGCGAGCGGCTCGCCCATACCCATGAACACGACGTTGGACAGCCGCACCTCATCGGCGGTCTGCTGGGCGACGACCATGGCCTGCTCGACGATCTGCCCGGCCGAGAGGTTCCGCCGCATGCCGCCCAGACCGCTGGCACAGAACACGCATCCGACTGGGCAACCCACCTGCGTGGAGATGCAGGCCGTCCGCCGGGCGTCGGAAGGGATGGAGACGCATTCGGTCGTCTCACCGTCCGCCCAGCGCAGCAGAAACTTGATGACGCCGTCGGCGGCCCGGGCCAGATTGGCGACCTCGGCCTCATAGATGACGAAGGTCTCCGCCAAGCGCTGCCGGAGCCCCTTGGACAGGTTGGTCATCTCGTCAAAGCTGCGGGTGCCGTGATCGTAGACCCATTCGAGAATCTGATTGGCGCGATAGCCCGGCTCACCGATCTCGGCAAGGAAAGCCGCCATCGTCTCCGGCGTGCAGTCGAACAACCGTCCGCGCGCGGCGGCGGTATTGAACGTGATTAGCTGCGACACTTCCGCCTCCGGCCTGCGAAGGATTGGGTCGACTGAGCCGTCCATCCTCCTGGAAGCAGGGCCACCTCGGGCATCCTAAGCATTGCCGGCAAGTCGGTGAAAGTCCTCCGGCGTGTCCACGTCACGAACCACCCCGGGCGAGTCGCGCTCGACCAGGCGCACCTGAGTGGCGTGGCGTTCGACGAGCGTCTTCAGTCCTCCGTCACGGATGTGCCGGACCTCCGCCGCCCACGCCGACGGGAACACCATGGGGTGCCCGCGGACCCCGTGATGCGCTGCAATCACCAAACCGCCTGGCTGTCGGCGATAGGTCCCACTCAGCGCCCGTACGTCGGCGGCGGACACCTCTGCCATGTCGCCCGGACAAACCAGCAGCCCATCCCGGTCATGGACGTGGCACCGACTGTACAGGGCCGCGATGCCCATGCGTACCGAGTCGATCATCTCCGAATCCGCCGCGTCGTTGATGGCCGTCAGAAAGCGCGGGTCCTCGCTCAGCACCAACGCTTCGTCGATGGCGCTGGAAGTGACCACACAGAGCCCGTTGGTGTCGCCCCA
Source organism: Phycisphaerae bacterium (assembly GCA_041480905.1). Classification (GTDB taxonomy): domain Bacteria; phylum Planctomycetota; class Phycisphaerae; order UBA1845; family UBA1845; genus JAAEQG01. Next base: position 12,437 of record JBGPAW010000035.1, on the reverse strand, counting down.
CAGGACCGCTTCGATGACGTGTTCGAGCATGGAGACCTCGCCGACGGGGAGTAACTGCTTGGGTTGCCCCATGCGCAGAGCCTGCCCGGCCGCGGGGATGATCCCGAACACCTGAATCGACGTCGGATCGTGAGTCATGGATTTGCCTCCGCAGTGACGGGGAGGGGCCCAACCACGGCGGGGACCCGTTCCACCCGCCGCACCTCAATCAGTTGCGCGGCGATGCTTACGGCGATCTCCGGCACGGTCACCGCGTGGATCGGCAGGCCGATGGGGGCATGGATCCGGTCCAGCCGCACCGGATCAATCCCTGCTTCGAGCAGGTTGTCGCGGATGAGCTTGACCTTGCGGCGGCTGCCGATCATGCCGATGTACTTGGCGCTGGAGTCGACCACCGCCGCCAACGCCTGCTGATCGTGTCGGTGCCCGCGGGTGACGATGACCACGTACGTCGCCGGATCGATCGGGTACCCGCGGAGCGTCTTCTCGATGTCCGCCGCGATCGGCTCGATGGGGGGCGGCAGGCGCTCGGCATTGGCAAAATCCTCTCGATCATCGACCACCACGACGCGAAACTCCAATCCGACGCACAACTTGGCCAGTTCCGCGCCGATGTGTCCCGCGCCGGCGACCAGCAGCGTGGGCTCCGGCTCGATGTTCAACCTGTATTCCACCCACGCGCCGTGCTTTTTCACCCGTAGGTCGAACGCGGCATGGCGACCGGCGCGGATGTTCCTCACGGCCTGCTCAAAAGGCTCCGCGGCGACGGCATCCGCGAGCGGCACCACAGCCACCTCCATCGCCCCACCGCAGATCAGACCGTCATCCCAGCCGGGGATGTGGTCGAGGTCGAAGCTCAGCAGTTCGGCGCTGCCGGCCTGGAGCAAGGTGAAGGCCTGCTTGCACACCTCGGCTTCGACGCATCCGCCGCCGAGGGTGCCGGTGCTGCGCATCGTCTGATCCACGAGCATCAACGCCCCCGGCATTTGCGGCGTGGAGCCCTGCGTCCCGACCACCGCGCAGAGCGCGACCCGTCGCCCCGCCTGGACTTCGGCGGCAACTCGTTCAAGGACCGGAAGGTGCAAAAGCATGTTGAGTTCCCTCCAGACGCCAGCGGCGACGAGTGGCACGGACAAGGACCGGCCGTCCCACGGATCCGGTCCATCCTTGTCCGCGGCACCCTGGCCGTGCCAGCCTGAGCCACACTGGTCTTATGGGCGATTGGTTTCGTACGCCCACTTCAACCACTGGAGGGCGCAGCCCAGGTCAGTCGGATCGACGGTCGGCCCGCCCCAGAAACGGAAGCCCGGCGGGGCGTCGCGATAGGGAGCGCAGTCGTAGGCCACAGCCTCCGCCTCCAAGGCCGCCACCACTTTCTTGCAGAAGTTGTTCTGCTCCTCGGCGCTTAGCTTGCCGAACCACTCCGCCGTCACCTTGAGGCAGATCGAGGTGTTGCTGCGCGTGGTCGAATCCGCCGCCAAGAAGTCGATCCAGTCGTTCTTCTTCACGAAGTCCGCGACGGTCTGGAGGTTGGCCGCACTGCGGGTGAAGAGGGCCTCCAGCCCGGTCTTGCCGGCGAAAGTCAGGTTCTTGCCCCAGTTCAGAGCGTCGATGTAGTCCTCCACGCACACCATCGACGGCGTGTTGATGGTGGAGCCCTCGAAGATATCCGTGCTCACCTTGCCGCCCTTGGTGAGGCGGAAAATCTTGGGCAGCGGCCAGGCCGGCTTGTAATTTTCCAGTCGCTGGACCGCCCGTGGCGAGAGCGTGAGCATCCCGTGGGCCGCTTCGCCTCCCAGGCATTTCTGCCACGACCAGGTCACCACGTCCAGCCGGTCCCAGGGCAGCGGCATGGCGAACACCGCGCTGGTGGCGTCGCAGAGGGTCAGGCCGCCGCGGTTGGCCGGCGGGGCCCACCCGTCCGGCACCTTGACGCCGGAGGTCGTGCCGTTCCAGGGGAACACCACGTCGCTGCTCCAATCCACCGCGCCGAAGTTCGGTAGCTTGCCGTACTCCGCGCTCATCACCTTGGCATTCAGCTTGAGCTGCTTGGTGATGTCGGTGACCCAGCCCTCGCCGAAGCTTTCCCAGGCCAGTACGGTCACCGGGCGACCGCCGAGCAGACTCCACATGGCGCACTCAAACGCCCCCGTGTCACTGCCGGGCATGATGCCGACCAGGTAATCACCGGGGATACGGGCGACCTCCCGGCTCAGGTCGATGGCTTTTTTGAGCCGGGCCTTGCCCTGTTTGTGGCGGTGCGAGCGCCCGACGAAAGCGTCGGCCAGGGCTTGGGTCGTCCAGCCGGGTCGTTTGCAGGTGGGACCGGAACTGAAGTTAGCTACGCGCGGTTTGGTCTGTGGTTTTTCCATGGTGATGGACCTTCATAAGAACTCTCGTGTGCCTGACACTCGGATCGTAGGTCCGCACAGCGGACCCTACGGCGTTCTCGATCCATGAGAACCCGAATTATGAATTATAATCCCCCCACGGGGGCTTTCCAGATAAGAGCCGGGCGCTATGACACGGCGACGGTTTCTTCGTTCACGGCGGAAAGGCGGGCCGGCAAGGCCACGAAATCCCCCCCCGTCGCCAGACCCAGGTCGAGCACGGCACGGGTGGCGAGGAGATCGTACGGCGCCGATGGGGCGTAGCCCAGCAAAGCACCGGTCTTCTCGGCGATTTTCAGGAGCAGCCGCTCGGTGCGTAGCGGGTCGTCGGCCGCGGGCCGACGATGGACGTGCCGGAATCGCTTCGCCTTCTTCCGCGCCGGTAGAGTTGCACCGCGTTCGCTAAATTCTTGGACCTTTCTCGGTTGCTGAGCACCACACGGGAAAGACCCAACGAACGTCAGGGGCCGGTGAGCCGCGGAACGAAGGCCGCAAAATCGTCTAACCCGATGCCGCAGGAGCCGGCCAACTCCAACGCCGAGCACTCCAGCGTAGCCGCCCCGAAGCATTGCTGAAACGCGGCGAAATCCCCAAGGTCGTAATTCCCGTCACCATCATAGTCCCCCCCGCAATTCGCGGGGTTGGTCGCACCCGGCGTGATCGGGACACAGCCGTCGCTGCCGTCCAAGGCCCGACTCAGCCGCACCCAGTCGTTGAGGGTGCCGGTATCGACTCCGTTGGGGCAGCGGGCCATCCCGGCCGGGACGGTAGCACCGTCCGGTCCGAAAGCCGGGGCGGAGAAGTAGACGGCATCGGTCGACGGGTAGCCGCTGTCGACGATGCCGACGGCGTCGAGCACGGTACCGACGTCCACGTCGACCAAGCCGTCGTTGTTCGTGTCGATGTCGTCGCCCACGTCCACCAGGCAATTGAGGACGAGTGCGAAGGTCTGTGTGCCGTCCTCGAAGACGTAAGTACCACTGCCGATGAGCAGGTCCCGCTGTTCCGGAGGGAGCCCCGCCCCCCCAGCGACGAAATAGCCCCCCGCATCCAGCGCACAGGGAACCCAGCCGCCGCAGTCGTCCAACGAGACGGCCGCGTCCACTATCCCCTTGCTGGCCACTTCGCCCTCGATGACCAGGATGGTCAATCCGCACAGCAGTTCGTTCGGTTGACCGAAGAGTTCCACGAACTCATGGTCGTCGACTCCGTTATGGGTCACCAGCACTTCGTTGATGATCACGTCGGTGGGGACGGGGGGTTCGTCGCAGGGCGGCACCTCTTGGCCGCAAAGTACGTCGATGCCGCGGAACTGGCCGCCCCGGGCCTCACAGGTGGCCTGGTCGAGCCCGCCTTCGCACCCGCAGGGCAGGCAGCAGGCCCCCTTGTCCGGAGGCGTGAAGTCGGCGAAAACCGGCAGGTGGCCGGTGAGTGAAGCGGAGGCCTCCAAGGCCGTGGCGATGGTCTGACCCACCATGGTGTTACCAACCACCCTTAGGCAGTCGCTGCAACTGATGGTGCCGTTGTCCCTGAAGCCGTCGTTGCCCCAAGTCCGATAGGAGTGGTTGGGATCGTCCCAGGTGGTTTTGCTGAAAGGGATGGTTGCGTCGCCGATGTAATCGAATCCCTGCTCGTTAATCAGGCTGACCGAGACCAGAATCTGATCGTAGCGATCGTCCAGACCGCCGTAATCGGGTGGACACGCGGGGTCTTGGCTGTGGACAAAGCGGAAATTAGTGCAATCGTTTTGCCAGGAACCGGGGGTATTGATCGGGTCGAAGAAGCGGCCGTTGTTATTGGGCTGCGATCCCACGAGTTCCTGGTAGGCGGCTTCGTTGGAACCTGGGATATTGAAATCGCCGCCGACCAGGAAATGCCATCCGGCAGGAAGGGTTTCCGCGTTGTCCCGGATCCGCTGGGCTTCGGTCAGACGGCGGGCCAGGTCGTCGGACGTGTCGCCGGACTTCATATGGCTGGAGTAGATGGCCACGGTGGCTTCAGGAGACGTGAAGCCATCGAGCCGCACGTCGTAACGCATCGTGTTTCGTGGCGGATTCGGCGAAGAACCCCCGTTAGAGATCACCGTGACCGCCAGGAGATCAACCTTGCTGGTGCGGTAGAAGAAAGCGCTGTCCGTGTCGGGGCCGTCGACGAAGTTGGCCGCCGCCCAATCACCAGGACTGCCCGGGGCCGTGTTGAGGATGGTCAGGAAATTCGTGACGCTGCTGGCGCTCGTGAACTCCTGCCCGATGAGGACGTCCGGGGCCATGGATCGGCTTTGGTACACGCCGTAGATGGCGGTCTGGAACTCGCTCACCCGGCCGCTTGAATAGTTGGTGACGTTCCACGTGGCTATGCGGAGCTGGCCTGCGATCGCCTCGGCCCCGACCGCCAGGATCAGGCCCGTAATCCACGCCATGGACCGCACTCGGTGGCAAAACATCACGCGCCTCCTTTGGTTTCAAATACTCGGTGGACCCCCCGGCTGCTTGTGTTCATCAGCCGCCCAAGCCGCGGCCGCCGCGTTTTTCGTTCGTCCATGCCCCCTTGCCGCGGAGATGAACGTGAGCACCTAAAGTGTAACCATCTCGCCACGCAAAACGCAAGGGTTTCATGGAAAATCAGCGCTTTTCCTCTAGCAAACAAGGGACGGTTCGTTTATAATGGCTCCGCCAAGGATGAGGCGGCTATGGGCAGGGAAAGAAAACGGTATCGCTGGTGAAAGAGGCCCTTTCTGCTGCTTGCTTAAAGCACGTGTGCGGAAAATAAGGATGGACTTTCTTTAGGAGGATCTTGGCATGAAATGGTTTGGGACAGTCTTAACGGTTGGTTTGATGATCGCGCCTTGCATGGCCCGGGCGGATGACTTCGGTTGGGAGGATGGGACTAGCACCATCCTGGGTATGTATCCCGCCGCGGCGGTCACCGCGACGAACGCGGTGGATCAGCACCACGACGGAGGCGCCCGCAGTCTGAAGTTGCTGCGCAACTCGGCCACCACGGCGGAGGCCTTTGTGGCTTGGGTCACCGGGCTGACGGACGGCGATGTGGTGACGGCGAGCTTCTGGCGCTACGACACCACCCCCGGCGCCGGCCCGTCGTGCCGCATCTGGGGTTCTTATACCTACGGCGGCGGGATCAACCGGTACGCCGGCGGGGCGGGTGGCAACGAGAGCTACGGTTCGGAAACCGGGTGGGATCAGACGAGCTACACTTGGACCTTCGATTCGGACGGGGGCACGCGCGATGGTCTACGGATCGAGGCCCGGGTCTACTCCGCCTCTGGCGCCATCGTGTGGGTGGACGACATCTCGGTGACCGCGTCAGCCGGGACGATCTATCTGCCCAACGACCCGCTTCCGCCGGTTCCTCCGCTGGCTCACGGGAAGTTTACCACCACGATGAAGGACCCCGCTTCCAATCCTTCGATCACGTTGTGCGACGAAGCGGACACCGGGTACTCCGTCACCACCCGCACCATCACCGCTTTGCCCGCGAATGGCACGTTGTGGGATGGGGCCACGCAGATTATGGCGCCAGGCTACAACTTGAGCGGCGGCGGCAATACGGTGACCTACGATCCCAACCCCGGCTACTCCGGTCTGGATACGTTCCAGTTCACGGTTACGGACAATCATGCTCCCCCGCTGACGTCCGCGCCGGCCACGCACGAGGTCGCCGTGCAAGCCGGTGGCGTGGTCATCTCCGAGGTGATGTATTGCCCGAATTCTTACGACAGCGACCACGAGTTCATTGAGATCTTTAACTACAGCGGGAAGGATGTGCCTCTGACCACGCTGGATACGACCCCGGGCCCGTACAACAAACCTACGGACAACAACCTGGCGAATGCTGTGATTCTCGACGGGGGGGCGAAGCTCATCGCCATTGACAACACGGCGGATTATCCGGAAAGCGCCTGGGTGTTCCCCTGCGAATGGGGCCAGAAGGAGAGCACCGGAGAATGGTTCAGTCTACTCGAGAGCGACATTGTCCGGGTTCCCGTGGCGAACTGGGAATTCATGTACGCCTTCCCCGATCCGGTCGACTGCAAGCTCACCGAGGGATCCCGCATCCTGCTGTTCGGGACAAACGGCGTGCTGCTCGACGCGCTCGACCTCGGGCCGGTGGGCGCCCTATCCTGCTGCGGGAGCACTTACGCCATAGACCCCGCGTTTCTATACCCCCCCGGTGATCTCACGGCCGAGAAAAACGACGACCCTCTGAATTGGAACTGCCACGCTCAATTCAACCCCGAAAGCGCCCGGATGACCGGGGTAAACGGGGACAAGGGCAGCCCGGGTTACGTGCCCAAGTCATCATCCGGCGGCAGCACGCTTTTTGCTTACGACGACCCGTGCCAGGGGGCCTGCTGCGGCGCGGACGGGTGCACGACAAACGTGCAGGAGAACGCTTGCCGAGAGTCCTGCGGAATCTGGAGAGGCAAGGACTCCCTCTGCGAGTATGACCAGAACTTTGTGAATTGTCTGGAGAACAGCGGTCCCAGCGTCCTGGCATCGTCCTTCTGCCGCCAGGTCTTTGACCTTGACTCCGACACGGACGTCGACTTGAAGGACTTTTGGTGGTTCCAGCAGGGGGACATCTGCCGCGGCTGCGGAACCATTGCGGAGGAAGGATACGTCGACTACCCGGACCAGCGGGAGGCTTGCGTCAGCGCGATCGTTGTGCACGAGTATGACTTCATCGGTTCTACCAGCTCCAAGGACTTCTACATTCAGGATCAGACCGGGACCAGGGCCATGAACGTGTATGGAGACAACGCCTGTATCGACGCCCTCCTGACCGTCACCCACCCTGGAGACCTTTGCACGTTCCGCGGGATCCACTTGGAGTACTTCAATCTCCAGGAATTCAACTGTTACGAGGGCGCCATTTACGTTTGCGACTGTACTTCGAACGGCATCCCGGCGCCGCTCGAGCTCACGGTCAGCCAACTGAAGGACGCGTTCACGCCCGGAGAGAACGACCCCCGCAGAGCGTGGATCGGCACGCTCGTCCGGATCAAGAACGCCCGGCTTACCACCACAGGCAGCTTCACCTGCGCTACGAACTACACGATTCAGGATTATGACAACGCGAGCTACACGATGATTCTGCGGACCGCTGCCACCGGCCTCCCGATTTGCGGGACGGCGATCCCAACAAACCTTCGCGTGGACATCGTCGGCATCTTGGCGACTTTCGGGAACGCGTTCGAGATCGAGCCCCGGACGGGTTATGGGGCTTCGTATCCTACGTTCGACATTACCCTCACGCCGTAGGTGGCGAGGGGGGTGAAGCCCACGATCTTTGATCGCTAACTTGGCCCGCCCGCGGAGTCCTTCCCGCGGGCGGGTCTGCTTATGCGCCGAAATGCAAAATGGAAAAAGCTGGATAGGGCCGTGTGGGCCACCTGCGCGGCCCGGTCCGGGCGCCCCTCTTCACTTCTCCATTTTCCATTTTCCATTTTCCATTCTCTTTTCACCGCAAGCTTCGAGATACCACCTCACCGCCTGGGGGATGCCCTCATCATAGGAGATGGTCGACTTCCAACCGAGTTGTTCGCGGGCCTTACGCGTCTCGAAGAACGACCGTCGCCCGATCAGCCACACGGCGTAGCGGGTGACCAGCGGCGGCTTTCGCGTTTGGAAAGTGTGCCCGAAACATTCGAGGACAAAGGCCGCCGTACGCGCCACCCGGTACGGCACGCAGGCGGTGACGGGCGGTTCTCCGAGGGCCGCCGCGATCTTGTTGAAATACTCGCGTTGGGTCAGGACGCCGTCATTGCTGCAATTGTAGGCCTCGCCCACGGCCCGCGGAGAGTCCGCCGCCAGAATGGCGGCCTCGGCGACATTGGCCGCGTGGGCCACATTCAACCGATTGTTGCCGTCGCCGATCAGCCTGCACTTGCGTCGGCGGATGGAGTCGATCAAGCGTCCCATGCTGGCCCGGTCGCGTGGGCCGTAGAGCCAGCTCGGACGAATCACCGTGACCGGGAGCTTGCCCGCCCCGTGGTAGTCCCACACGATCTGCTCCGCCTGAACCTTGGCCCGGCTGTAGTACGCCCACTTGTACAGACCATAACCGAGCGGCGTGGTCTCGTCGAACACCATCCCTTCGCCGTCCACGTAGCCGTAGACGCTGATCGAGCTGACGTGCAGGAAACGGCGGACCCCGGCGGTCGTCGCGGCTTCGAGCAGGTGACGCGTCCCCTCGATGGTGATAGCGACGAATTCTCCCCACGGGCCCCAGTCGCCCACCCGCGCCGCCGCGTGGTACACCACCTGCACGTCCCGGCAGGCTTCGGTCAGCGAGCCCCGCGCGGTCACGTCGCCGTGGGCCAGCTCGCAGCCGATGGATTCCAAAAACGACGTGTCGCTGGTCGGTCGCACCAGCGCACGCACCGGGCACCCGCGCCGCCGGAGTTGCTCGGCGATGTGACTGCCCAATAAGCCTGTGGCTCCGGTGACCAGGCTGGTCCCGCTTCCGCGATCATCCGCCATGACGGGAAGATAGAGACGCGACGTGGGCGGGTCAAGGTTGTTTAACCCCCTCCGTAAACTTATACTCCAGGCCCCAGTCGGGGCGGTGAGACCAGCCGGCGCGTGAGGAGTCCCTGCCGTGGCTCAACCTCTGCGGAACTCGACCCAACATCAGGTGAACTTCACGCTCAACGGCGGCGAGACCGCCGTTCTGGTAGACGATCACACGACTCTGCTCGAAATGCTCCGCGACCAGCTCGGGATCACCTCGCCCAAGAACGGGTGCCAGCCCCAAGGGCAGTGCGGGTGCTGCACGGTTTTGATCGACGGCAAACCCGAGCGTTCCTGCACCCTGTCCGCGCGCCTCGTCGAGGGCAAACAGATCACCACCTGCGAAGGCCTGTCCGACGAGGTCCGCGCCCATTTGGCGGCGGCGTTTGTGCACGCCGGCGGGATCCAGTGCGGCTTCTGCATTCCCGGTATCGCCCTGCGGGCCGCGGCGCTGATCATGCGCCACCCCGACCCCACCCGCCGGGAGATCGCCCACCGCATCCGCCGACATTTGTGCCGCTGCACCGGCTATGTCAAGATCATTGACGCCATCGAGCTTTATGCCCGGCTCCGCCGCGGCTGGCCTCTGCCCCCGCGTGATCCCCACCGCGGCGTGGGAGCGCGGTTGCCGCGCTACCACGCGGCCCAAGCCGTGCTCGGCGAGCATCGCTTCGTGGACGACTTGCGCGTCGAGGGTATGCTCTTTGCCGCCGCCACCTTCGCCGCCCATCCGCGCGCCTTGGTCAAGGGCATCGACACCTCCCCCGCACTGGCCGTCCGCGGCGTCATCCGCGCGGTCACCGCCGCCGAAGTGCCCGGCGATCGCCTCGTCGGGTTGATCACGCGGGATTGGCCGGTGCTGGTCGCCGTGGGCGAGGAAACCCGCTGCGTCGGCGACATTCTGGCGTTGGTGGTGGCCGATTCGGCCCGGACGGCCCGCGCCGCCGCCCAACAGGTCCGGGTGGAATACGAAGTACGGGAGCCCATCACCGACCCGCGCGAGGCCCTCAAGCCCGGTGCGCCCCCCATTCATCCTGGCGGCAACCTGCTCTCGCGCTCCGCCATCGTCCGGGGGGACGCCGGAAGGGCGCTGGCGGAATCGGTCCATGTGGTCGAGCAGGAGTTCACCACCCAGCGCGTCGAGCACCTGTACCTTGAGCCGGAAGCCTGCTTGGCCGTACCCACGCCGGACGGTGGGCTCAAAGTGTTTACCCAAGGGCAGGGTATCTTCGACGACCGCCGCCAGATCGCTTCGGTCTTACAACTGCCGGAAGACAAGCTGTACGTTGAACTGGTTTCCAATGGCGGCGCCTTTGGCGGCAAAGAGGACATGAGCATCCAGGCCCAAACGGCCCTGGCGGCCTGGTTGTCCGGCCGGCCGGTCAAGATGGCGCTCACCCGCGAGGAAAGCTTCCGCCTGCACCCCAAGCGCCATCCCATGCGTCTGCGCTACAAGGTCGGCTGCGACGCCGCGGGGCACCTCACCGCCGTCTGGGCCCGGATCATCGGCGACACCGGGGCCTACGCCTCGGTCGGGGCCAAGGTGCTCGAACGCACCGGCGGTCACGCCTGCGGCCCCTATCGCGTGCCGCACCTCGACGTCGAGGCCCTAGCCGTCTACACCAACAACCCCCCCTCCGGGGCCATGCGCGGCTTCGGCGTCTGTCAGGCGGCCTTTGCCATCGAAGCCTGCGTGGACATGCTCGCCGAGAAGGTCGGCATCGACGGCTGGGAAATGCGCTGGCGCAACGCCCTGGACGAAGGCGACGTGCTCAGCACCGGGCAGCGCCTGACCAAACCGTTCGGCCTGAAGCAGTGTCTGCTGGCCGTGCGGGACCAGTACCGGGCCGCCAAGTACGCGGGCATCGCCTGCGGCGTCAAGAACGTGGGCATCGGCAACGGTATGGCCGACGAAGGGAAGGCCGTCCTCACGGTGGAGACTGATGGGACGATTACCATCCGCACCGGCTTCACCGAAATGGGCCAGGGGCTCTTCACCGTGCTGATCCAGACCGCGGTGGAAGAAACCGGGCTGCCGCCGGAGACCTTCCGCGCGACGACCGACACGAGCGTCGAGGTCAACTGCGGTCAGACGACGGCCAGCCGCGGGACGGTGCTGGGTTGTCACGCGGTCAAGGCGGCGTGTGCGCGGCTCAAGGCCGACCTGGCGGCCGGCAAAACACCGGCCGATCTGGTAGGCCGGGAATACCGCGGCGAATGGGCCTACACCGAGACGGTCGAGCTGGGGGCCGATGTCGAAGACCCCAAGACCCACCTGACCTACGGTTTTGCGGCCCAGGTGGTGATTCTCGACGACGGAGGGAAGCTCAAGAAAGTCATCGCCGCCCACGACGTGGGACGGACCATGAACCCCACCCTGGCGGAAGGTCAGATCGAAGGGGCGATCCACATGGGTCTGGGATATGCCCTGACCGAGGAACTCGTCTGCGAAGGCGGCTACGTGCGGGCCAAAGATATCAATGCCTGCGGCGTGCTCCGCGCTCCCGACATGCCCGAGGTCGAGGTCATCTTCATCGAAGCGCGGGATCCGGACTGTCCGTACGGCGCGAAAGGGATCGGCGAGATCGGGCTGGTGCCCACCGCCGCCGCGGTCCATGGCGCCTTGTACGCCTATGACGGCGTGCGGCGTTTCTCCCTGCCGATGCGTAACGCCCCCGCCGCACAAGCCCTCCCATCCCCCCGCTGAGGGTAGAAGGGCCTGCGGACACGCAGATCCCTACCGGCGCCGGCACGCGCACCGCCCGCTCCTCCTGCGACCGTATCCTATCGAAGAACGGGCGGTGCCCAGCTTACCCAGCCACGCGGCTCACTAAGGCAAGGCGAGGGAGACGCCCCAGTAGGTCCGGGCGTTGCCCGGTGGATTCTGCACGTCGCAGTTGATCGGGGCGATCAACATGGCGCAGAGCAGGGCCGCCACCACGGCCCGCACGAACGTTTGCGTCATTCGTCTCATGGTTGAGTTTCCTTTCATCAGCGCGGCTGATGCCTGAGGTCCCTGTAGAATCCGGCCGCGGCCGGCGAACAACTGAGATTATAAACCTCCACCTGAAACTAGCCCACCGTGGGTCCGGCGGTCCGGGTTAATCACCCGGACCGCCGGAAGTCTTTACGTCAGCCGTTCTATCCCCGCCGACGGATGCCGACCCAGGCAAACAAGCCCAGCGGCAGGAGAATCAGGCCTACTCCGTTGAATATACCGCAGCCCGCGCCGCGTGCCGCGGGGACCGGCTGCGGAACGGGCGGTTCCTCGCATGCCCCGGTCTCGGGGTTGCACGTCTGGTCGGGGGCGCACAGAGGCGCGTGTTCACACGCGTCGCCCCCTCCATCGCCGTCCAGGTCCACGCAGGTGTCAATGGTACACAGATCGCCGTCGTCACACCGGGCGTCCTCTCCGACCGTACAGAACGGCTGCGGCTGGGGCGTCGGAGTACACGCGTCGCCCACCCCGTCTTGGTCCGTATCGGCCTGGTCCGGGTTGGGTACCGTGAGACAG
>JBGPAW010000034.1:0-15782 GCA_041480905.1 Phycisphaerae bacterium | reverse complement strand
GTTGGACCACGTCATCGTGAGCGACGTGGATAACTTCCGCGTGCAAGTGTTCAACACGAGTGGTGTGCTCCAGTTCAAGTTCGGGTACCGCACGCTGTACGTGGGCAGCACCCAGGTGGCGTGGTTGGCGCGTACGGAAGGCCTCGCGGTGGACTCGTGCAGCAACATCTACCTGGCGGACGCGCTGATGGGCACGGTTCGGGTTTTTAGCAGCGCCGGTCAGGAGATCGATCCGAGCTTCGTCCCGCCGGTGAACTACGGCACGGGGCCGGGGCAGTTGCGCGTGCCTTGCGACGTGATGGTTTCCGGCAGCAAGTTGTACGTGGCAAGCACGAACAATTCCGCGGTGGAGGTCTTCGATGTGAGCTGCGCACGAGCGCGATCGGCCCAGGCACCCCCCGGAGGTGGGTTCGCCCCCCTGCCCGGCGGGGTGGTTTCCGCCGACGGCCCGATCACGCCGCTGCGTCCGTATGTGGACAACCCTCTGGACATCGTGGCGGCCATGAATGCGGGCACGTATTCCCCGAAGCTGGACCTCAACCGGGATCGGAAGGTTGATCTGGCGGACCTGCAACAGGCCGTGGAGCACTTCGGGGCCGCCACGGTGGAAGATTTTCTGAGGTTGGGCGAAGGGCTGCGCGATTCGTACCCCTATCCGCTGCAACCGCCGCACATGCTGGATATCCCGAACATCTGCGGCCGCTGCCACTCGATGGACGGCGCGCCGGGCGGGATGGTGACGAGCTGGGGGCAGGAGAACCTGTGCCTGTCCTGCCATACGGCCTCGGGACGGGCGATGGGCGCGCCGATGGGCGGGGCGCAGCATGCCAACTCGCATCCCTGGGGGGTGGCGGCGAACACGAACGGGGTGAATGGTCCCGCCGCGGGCAGTGAGCTGGCCCTGCACCTGGACAATGGGGACGTCCGCTGTGGCACATGCCATAACCCGCACGAGACCATTTTCGAAGATGCGGAATACCTGCGGGGGTCGATCCTGGATGGCGGTCTTTGTGGTCAATGTCATAAGGAAGTGGCCGAATGGCAAATGGCCGGGCACTCGGACGAGCACGGGGAGGCGTGGGTGCACTATGACTGGACCCAGTCGAGCCGCGCGGCGTGCCGGCGGTGCCACACGGGCAACGGCTACATCGACTTTTCGAACGGCGTTCCGCAGGCCCAGCAGAACGGCGCCTTCCGCGTGGCGGATTGCGTGGTCTGTCACGCGACGCACGGCAAGCCGCAGGAAGATACCCTGCTGCGTGTCTACGACACGGTGACCCTGCCGGCTAACGGACCGGACGTGACCCTGACGGGGGTCGGGGCGATGGCCACGTGCATGGCGTGCCACAACGGGCGGTATGCGCCGGATGATCCGGGGTACACGCCGCATTACTTGTTGGGCGGAGTGATGCTGGAGGGGATCAACGGTATCGACTTTGGGAACACCCTGCTGAGCTCGCCGCATGCCACCTTGGCTAACTGCATGGACTGCCACATGGGGCCGACGCCCGCGGCGGGTCAACCGGGGGCCGGCAAGGTCGGCGGACACACGTTCCACGTGAAGGTCAACGACCTGAGCGATCCGGACTATGGATTCGAGAACGTCGCCGCGTGCAACACGGAGGCGTGCCACGGGACCACGACCCGCAGCCCGGAACTCCTGCTGACGACCATCAACCGGACGGCGTTCGGCGACTATGACGGCGACGGGACCATCGAGGGCGTTCAGGATGAGACGCATGGTTTGTCGGACCTGGTCTTGACGGAGATTCTGGCCAAGGGCGCGATCAAGCTCGACGCGTACCCGTACTGGAATCTGACCGCGGTCGCGCCTGCGGACCTCCCACTGGTCCAAGACGCGATCTGGAACTGGCAGTACAACTATAACAGCGGTGATTACGGCGTGCACAACACAGGGTATGCCGTCGGGCTATTGCAAGTGACCTACAAGGCGCTGACCGGCCAGGACGTGCCCGGCGCCTTCCTGCGGTACGAAACGCCGGTTACCTCTTACTCGGGGACGCACGTAGCGATCGACAGCGTCAATGGTGGCGCTCCGGTTCAGCCGGGCGGCGCCTTCACGGTCAACTTTACCGTCGAGGACGACGGCGGAGTGGCCATCCCCAAGGCTTCGCTGAACCGTCTGCGGATCTACGTTTCCGGTCCGTCGTTCAACTATCAGCGCGCGGCGCCGGTCGATTCGGTCCTGGCTAACTTCACGCAGAATCCAGACGGATCATACACCTATACGAGGCCCACACCGTTCCCGACCGTTTATACGGCGCCGGTCAATGATTCGGCGGCCTTTGGTACGGCCGACGGCGAGCTGACCGGACAGCCGCTGCTGGACGGTACCTATACGGTCTTGATCGAGGCACGCCGCGCGTTCGGCACGGTGCAGAAAGCCGGTGACGCCACGTTCGAATGCGTGGTGGCGAACGATCCGGGCAACCCCCCCGCGCCCGCGCCGCGGCAGCTCGTGCTCCAGGACGTGTGCAACAACTGCCATAACGACCTGCAGCTCCACGGCGGCGGCCGCTTCGCGGTCGCCGGATGCACGGTGTGCCACAACTCCGGCGCGGAGGACCTGATCACGAATCCGGTGTCCACGCCGGGCGTGACCATCAAATTCGACAGTATGGTCCACCGCATCCATCGTGGCGCCGATCTGCCGCAGGTGGCCGCCACGGCGAACAGCGCCGACCCGTACCTCTACAAGTTGATTGGCAATGCCTCCTCCGTCCACGACTATTCTGAGGTCGGCTTCCCGGTCATTCCCGCCGGCGTCATGGAGTGCGATGCCTGCCATGCCGGGGCGGCCCAGGCGGGCAACATCTACACGAGTATCAAGCGAACCAGCTGCGCGACCTGCCACGACGATCTCAGCTTCACGCTGGGCACGGTGCTGGATACCGCCAACCCCTCGGTGTCGGGGGGATTGTTGACCCAGGCCGATCTGGCCAACCCGGCCTATCGGGTCGCTCCGGGCGGGGTGACGCACATTTTCGTGGATGACACCGCCTGCGCGGGCTGCCATGGTGCGGGCATGTACCAGGACGTCGAGGTGGTGCACCGGCACCCAACCGATCCGGCCGCAGGCGGCACGCAACCGATCATCGAGATCGTCGGCGTGAGCGGAGCGACCGGCGGAAGCGGAGCCTACTTCCAGGCGGGCGATTACCCGGCCGTCACCTTCAAGCTGCGGAACAACAGCAGCAACCCGCTCCAACTAGTGCCAGGCAACAAGGGGGTGATGGACCGTATTGAGGTGATCATCGGTGGCCCGACGAACCTTTATCAGAATATCATCCCGGCCCTTCGCCCATGGAATAACGGCAACTTGGGCGTCCCCGCGGGGAATTGGATTGACAACTTTGCCGTGGACGGCACCTACACCTACATCTCCACGACACCGCTGCCGGCCAACTATCCGGCACAATTGAACACCATCGGCGATCCTCCGGGCGACCAGCTCTTCCCGTTCGAGGCAGGTTGGGGCCAACTCTACACCGCGGCCGGCGCACCGCTGGATGCCGGCACCTACACTGTCTTCATGTACGGTCGCCGGTTGGTCCCGCCGGCCCTCACCGAGCGGGAGCCCGCCCTCTCCGATACCTTCGACTTTGTGTTCGGCGCCGCGGGACCCATCGTGCCCTACGCCGGGACGGTGGAGACCGCAAGCTGCAACGCCTGCCACGGGGTGCTCGCGTTCCACGGCAACGCCCGTGAAGGCGTCAAGACCTGCCTGGCGTGCCACACCGCCGGAACGCAGGACGGCGGCACCGACGAGAGCGTGGACCTGCGCATCATGGTGCACAAGCTGCACAACGCTCGGAACCTGTATGAGGTCACCTCGGGCGGAGCCTACGAGTTGAACGGTAACAGCGGCATCGCCGACTTCAGCCACCTGCTCATCTCGTCGATGCCGGGCGAGGCAGCCGAGTGCCATGAGTGCCACAGTACTGACGCCTGGAAGAACCCGCCGGTCCGCGACAACATGCGGACCTGGATGGTGGCTTGCACGTCGTGCCACGACGCGCCCGAGACGGCGACGCACGTCCAGGCGGCGACCCTGTCCGGCACATTCACGGAATCGTGTGGGTCCTGCCACGGTGAAGGTACGCCTTGGTCCGTGGAGCGGGTCCACAAGTCGCCGTAACCGAGCCGGC
Source organism: Phycisphaerae bacterium (assembly GCA_041480905.1). Classification (GTDB taxonomy): domain Bacteria; phylum Planctomycetota; class Phycisphaerae; order UBA1845; family UBA1845; genus JAAEQG01. The sequence continues at coordinate 11,613 of JBGPAW010000034.1, read as the reverse complement.
TCCCCCGCGGGGCAAGCCGACGCCAAAACCGACCGGGGCGGGAGTAGTCGAAGCTACTCCCGCCCCTTCCTTTTTTTGCCATTTTTTCGCCCTTGACAGGCTTGTTCCGGGTGATCCGGGGGGTACAATACCCCACTGCCTCGGACGGCGCGGTCCGGGCAAGAAGAGAGCTCGTTTGGAGGCCCGCTCGGCGCGGAGGCCTAAGTCAGGGACGGCGAAGTACTTACCACCATTAAGGAGAAGAGGATGCATACCATGCGAGTGCTAATCAGGACAGTCGCGATCGGCTTGGTGGTTGCGTCATGCGGCGGCGTGGTCGTCGCGGGAGGTTCGGCCACCGGCAAGAGTACGGCGGCCGCCAACCAGGGTTCACCGAAGAGTGTCAGTCCGGCGTACCCGGCCCAGCAACCCGAGCCGGCGGGCGCGGCCACCAAGGAATCCACGGAAATTACGACCTTCGGATTGGAGACCCACGATTACCGCGAGGTCAGTGACTTCTTCAACATCCGCGAGGCGAACGCAAATCTGGAGAAGGGCGAATGGGAGTTTGAGACGGCGGCGGAATGGGTCACCGGAGCCGGGGAAGGCGACGACGATTTCAGCCTGAAGCCGAGCCTGAAGTACGGCATCACGAACGACCTGTGGGTCGAGTTGGAGGTGCTCCCGCTGAACCTCGGCGACGGCGGGGACCAGGGCAACGGCGACTTGGCGCTGGCCGTTTTTTACCAATTCATCCATGAGACCGATATGTTGCCGGCGTTCGCCGCGTGGGCGGAGATGCGCATCCCTTCGGGCGAGGGTTCCTCGGGGGTGGACGGCGAACTGCACTTCAACCTGACCAAGACGCTGTTCCCGAAGTTCCGGACCCACCTGGAGGGCTTCATCGAGACCGCCAACGGCGGGCGCGGCGACGAAGACGTGAACCGGCGTCCGTTTCAATGGGGCGTGGGGCCGGGATTCGATTACCAGATCGACGACAAGACCATCGCCGTGCTGAACTATCTGATGCGGAGCAGCGAGGAGCGCGGGCACCACAACCAGAACATTCTGGAGGTGGGCGTGGCGCGCGAACTGTTCCCCGGCCAACATCTGAAAGCCGCGGTGGACATCGGTTTGGACGGCCAGGAGGAGACGCCGGAGTTCGGCGCGAAGCTGCAGTGGTCCATCGAGTGGAAGTAGCCGTTTCGGTTACTGCTGAGATGATACGAACGGACGCGCCCTGGTGGGCGCGTCCGCTTGCTTTCAGGGACGCGGCGAGCCTGAGCAGGGAGCGGGGCTGAAGCTACGATGCACCCACGGGGAGGATCACGGTGGCGGTCGTACCACGCCCCGGTTGACTGGTCAGGGCAATGCGGCCGCCGTGGGCCTCGGCAATCGAGCGGCAGATGGCGAGTCCGAGCCCGGCGCCGCGCCGGCCATTGGACGCGCGCGCGGGGTCGACGCGGTAGAAACGGTCGAAGATACGCTCGAGCTGTTCGGGGGCGATGCCAATTCCCGTATCCGTCACGGTAACGTGGGCGGCGGAGTTCGTTCTGCTAACCGCGACGGTGACCCGTCCCGGGGGATCGGTCCACTTGATGGCGTTGTCCAGAAGATTGCCGACGAGTTGGCGAAGGCGTGTGCCGTCGCCGTCCAGCCAGGCCTCGGATCGCTCGGTGAACGTCAGCTCGATCTGGCGATCCGCGGCCAACGGGGCATAGAGGTCCACCATATCCTCCACTGCCGTATCCAGGCGGAGTCGCTCCTTGAGGACGATCGGCTCCCCGGCGTCCGCGCGGGCCAGCAGCAGCAGGTCTTCGGCGATGCGGTTGAGACGGTCGTAGTGTTCAATGCTGTCGGCAATGACCTGGGTCAACTCCTCGGCCGACCGGTTGCGGGTGAGGGCCACTTCGGCGGCGCCCCGCAGGGCCGCGAGCGGCGAACGCAGTTCGTGCGCGGCGTCCGCCGTAAACTGCTGAATCTGCCTCACATGGCAGTGGAGGCGGTCCAGCATTTCATTCAGCGTGGCCGCGAGCAGGTCCAGTTCGTCGCCGGTGCCGGAGCGGGAGATGCGTTCCGCGAGTCGGCCCGCGCCGATTCGCCGGGCGGTTCGGGTCATGAAACCGATGGGGCGAAGGCTACGGCGGGCGAGCAGTATTCCACCGACCGGGGCCAGGAGGGACGCCGCCAGGATGGCGAGGACGCAGATCCGGCGAAACCCGGCCAGGGAATGCTCGACGCCGGTCAGGAGGTATCCGGCCTGCGCCAGACAACTCCGGCCACGGAGCGTAATCGGAAGGTTGCAGAACCGCGCCGCAGCATGCGCGTTGGCCCGCCTGAGTGTGGTGAAGAAAGTCGCGAACTCAAGCGGGCTGGTCTTTCGCTCAACGGACCACGGGTTCGGGAAGGGATCCTTCGGGTCGCTCGTAAGGATCAATCGACCCGAAGCGTCCAGCAATCGAAAGGTCAAGTCCTTACGCAGGCGACTACCGAGTTCGCGGCGTATTTCCCGCTCGACCTCGTCGAGATCCTCCTCCTCGCCTTCCTCTACCAGAATGGATTGGAACTCGCGAATCTCGCCCTCCAGAAAACCGTCCACTTCACGATGGAGCGAGCGTTCGAGGCCCACGTAGAGGATGAGGCACACCACGGCGGACACGCTGAGCGTGAAAACCGCGGCCCACAGTGCCAGACGCGCCCCCACGGTAATCACGAATCGGCGACGGTCAGTCTTCACGGAGCACGTACCCTACGCCGCGGATGGTGTGGATCAGCGGCCGGTCGAAACCGTGATCGACCTTCTTACGCAGCCGGTTGATGTGGACATCCACGACGTTGGTGAGCGGATCCTGATTCATGTCCCAGACTTTTTCCAGGAGCATGGTACGCGGGAGCACCTGCCCCGCGTGGCGCGCCAGGTACTCCAGAAGCGCGTACTCGCGGGCGGACAAATCGATCCGCTTGCCCGCGCGATGCACCTGTCGCCCGACCACGTCCACGGTCATATCGCCGATCATCAGCGGGTTAGCGGTCAGGGCCGGTCCTCTCCGCAGGAGTGCCCGGAGGCGTGCGAGCAACTCGGCAAAACTGAACGGCTTGGAGAGATAGTCGTCGGCACCCAGGTCGAGTCCTTTCACCCGATCATCCACGGCGTCGCGGGCCGTCAGGCAGATCACCGGGGTGACGCAACCGCGCTCACGCAACTCCCGCAGAACGGTGAAGCCGTCTTTTCCAGGGAGCATGAGATCGAGGACCAGCACGTCGTAGCTCCCGGCGGAGGCGAGGTGCAGACCCTGTTCACCGTCGTCGGCCACCTCGACCGCGAATCCGGCCTCCCGAAGACCCCGGCCGACAAAACCCGCGATCCCTCGGTCGTCTTCGATCACCAGCACGCGCATCTCGACTCCCCCTGGTCGTGGGTCACCAGCACCCCGACCGATCGCAGGTGTCGTGCGTCACTAATGGTGCAACGCATCGTTTTCCGAACCGCGACCGTGAGGGAGCGAGTTGACCGAGGGGGAATCGTGCCGCTCCCTTACGGTCGCGGTTCGGACTTGCCTGCCGGCAGGCAGGAAAGTTGCGCTCCGTTCGACGCACCACACCAAAAGATTATGCCGGGCCCCGAACGCGCCGGCAACCGTGGCGAAGTCGTCGTCACCGAGCCTGCGCCGGTTCGCGGGCGGTCGGCAACGGAACATGAACGATTTGTCATCCGACCGTCATGGCGTCGCAACCCTCGCTCGACTATAAGCACGACTCGAAGCAGGCGTGCGCAGTTTGGCGGGGTCGTAAACGAACTCATGAACGAAGGAGTCTTCCCATGCAGAGCAAACGGCAGGTTCTCCTAGGGTGCGGGTTGCTGATCCTGGCGGTTGGCGGAGTGCTCGCCTTGGCGCAGACGCAGCCGGCCAACAAGAAGGAGGAGCAGGAGCGCAAGGTCAAGGAGGCCGAGGTTCCGCCGACGGCCTTGACGGCGCTGAAGAAACTCGCGGGTTCCGCGACGATCACCGAGTTCTCTGAGGAAATCGAGCACGGGCACAAGTTCTACGAAGGGTCGTGGAAAGGACCGGACGGCAACGTGGACGCGCTGGTGACGGAGGCCGGCGACGTGGTGGAGATCGAGGAGATCATCCCGATCGACAAAGCCCCGGTCGCCGTGCGCGCCGCGGCGGAGAAGGACGCCGGCAAGGACGCCAAGTTGACGTTCGAGAAGAAGACCATGTGGTTGTACGAAGTCCACTTCAAGAAGGGCGACAAGGGGCGCGAGATCATCCTGACGCCCGACGGCCGTCGTTACTACGAGGAGGGCGCAGGCCAAGGCGCGGGGGATGTGGACGACGAAGACGAGGATGATTGATCTGGGATCGGACGGGGCGCGGCGAATCAGAGTGGCGCAACACCAGGACAGCGGCGAAGAATTCTGCGCTCGGTTCCGCACTCGTGAACAGGTGGAGCGTTACCGCGCGAGGTATACGAGCGGTCGCCGTCGGCGCGTACATCTCAAAGAGGAAGCCTCTCTTGCGCAGATTCTCGCGGGGCTAAGACCGGTGGAGACGGTGCTGGACATGCCTTGCGGCACGGGCCGCCTCGCGCCGTTATTCGCCAAGATTGCCGAGCGAATCATCCTGGCCGACGCCTCATCCGTGATGCTCGAAGTGGCCCGTGAAGAGCATCCGCACCTGCAGGCGCAGTATTTGCTGACTCGCGCGGAGCGAATCGAGCTGGCGGACGGCAGCGTGGATATCGCTTTCTGCCACCGTCTGCTGCATCACATCCGGGATCGCGCGCTGCGGGCTCGAATTCTCGGTGAATTGGCGCGAGTCTCAAAGCAGTACGTCATTCTGTCCTACTTTCCCTCGGGTTTTCGCACGCGGATTCGCTGGTGGCTACGCCGGCTCTTGGGAATGGCCAAGGAAGGGACGGGACCCGTTTCCCAGCGCGCCTTCTTCGAGGAAGCGGCGAGCCACGGACTCAGACTCGTCCGCGCCGCCACGATACGGAGGTTTCCCAGCGCCTTGTTCTGTCAGTTCGAGCGCGCGTAAAAGGCATTCCCAGGAAAGGAAAGAATACTAACCACCATGTACACGAAGCGGACCCGGCGAGCGTGCGTCGTGCTCCTTGTGGCCGGTCTCGCCGGTCTTTCCTCAGGGAGCTGCCTCGGCCCAGGTGGGCAAGAGCCGGAGTACAACCCCAACATCGACCCGACCGATTTCGTGAGCACGATCGACAATCCGTTCTTCCCGCTCACGCCCGGGACCACCCTGGTCTACGAGTCGAGCACGCCGGAAGGGGTGGAGCACATTGAAGTTACGGTGACATCCGAGACCCGGACCATCCTCGGCGTCCCCTGCACGGTAGTCCACGACACGTTAACGTTGGATGGAGAGGTGAAGGAAGATACCTTCGACTGGTACGCCCAGCACCGCGATGGCACGGTGTGGTACTTTGGCGAAGACTCGAAGACGTACGAGAACGGCGTGGTGGTCAGCACCGAGGGGTCGTGGGAAGCGGGCGTCGACGGCGCGAAACCCGGCGTTATCATGCAGGCCATCCCGCGGGTGGGTGACACGTATCGCCAGGAATACTACGTTGGCGTCGCGGAAGACATGGCGCAGGTGATCGGTCTCGATCAGCCGGTGACCGTGCCCTTCGGTACGTACCAGCATTGTTTGGAGACCAGAGAGTTTACTCCGCTTGAGCCGGGCATCGTCGCCCACAAGTTCTACGCAGCGGGAATCGGTCACGTGCTCACGGTCGAGGGGGACACACGGGAGGAGCTGATTGCCGTCGAATCGGAATGAGAACCGTCGAAGGTTCGGACGCTTTGCCGTGAGCGGGATCGCCTTCCTGGCGCTGCCGGCCGGCTGTGCCCGCGTAGAGCCCAGGCCGGATTTTCAGCGGGCGGCCGGCATGGTCACCGAGCATACCGGGGTCGAGGATGTCTATGATCCCAAGGCGGAGGCGCTGGTCGAGACCAAAGTGGCGGCGTTGCTGACCGATGGCCTGACGGTGGACGAGGCCGTCCGAGTGGCTTTGTTAAACAACCGCGGTTTTCAAGCCCTCTTCCAGGCGATCGGGGCCTCGCGGGCCGACGTGGTGCAGTCCGGATTGCTGAGCAACCCGACGCTGGCGCTGAGCCTGCGGTTCCCTGAGGGGGGTGGGCGCTCGAACCTTGGCATGGGGCTGGCGCAAGACCTCGTGGCTCTGTGGCAGATCCCGGTGCGCAAACGGATCGCCGAGGCGGAGCTCGATCAGACCGTCCTGACCGTGCTGCAGCGGGCCGTCGAGCTGACCTCGGACGTGCGGGTGCGCTGCTACCAGTTCCTCGCGTTGGAACAGGCCGAAGAGATTGCCCGCGATAATCTGGCCCTGGCGGAACGCTCGCTCCAATTGGCCCAGGAGCGTTTCAACGCCGGCGAGGTGAGTCAGATCGACGTCAACCTCGCGCGGACTCCCTGGCTGGAAGCCAAGCAAGCCCTTATCACCCTGGCCCGAGACCGGCGCCTGGCGGAACTGGCGCTGGGGCGGGTGCTGGGCCTGGGGCGCGGGAGGGAATCCTGGAAGCTGGCGGACGAGCTGAGCACGCCGGCCTGGGCCGGTGACGATGACGCGACTCTGGTGCAGTCGGCGCTGGACCAGCGCGGTGACGTGCGCATCGCCGCCGCCCAAGTCGAGGCGGCGGAACAAGAGCTCGAACGTCAGTTTCTCAATCTCTTTCCCAGCGCGGCGTTGGGTTTCGACGTGGAGCGGCCCGAACACCGGGCGGCGCCGGGCCGCAAGGTCCTGGCGGACACCGCCCGGTCATCCATCGCCGCGGGACAACTGACCGCCCCGAGCATCCAATCGCGCGGCGAGCGGCGGCTGGAACGTAGTCAGGTGATCGACGCCATACTTGGGCCGACGCTGGAGGTCACCTTGCCGGTCTGGGACCAGAACCAGGCGCAGGTTGCCAAAGCGCGCTACCACGTGCTCCAGAAGCGGAAGGAATACGAGGATTTGCAGGAAAGCGTGGTCCAGGAAGTGGACGCGGCGATGGTAGCGGCGCGGACTGCGGATGAGTTGGTAGGCTTCTTCGAGAACGAGGCTCTGCCGCAGGCGAACAAGAACCTGGAGAACGCCCGCGGCCTTTACCAGAACGGCGAGCAGAGCGTAATCGTGTTGTTAGAGGCCCAGGATTCGCTGATCCAGCAGCGTCGCGCGCATGTGGAGGCCCTGCGCGACCGGGCCGTAGCGATGGCGGAGTTGGAGCGGGCGGTCGGCGGTCGCCGTGGAGAGCGGGCGGCGACGCAACCGGCCGCGACGCAGACGGTAAAGCCCTAAGAGGGCAAGGCAGGGCCGTTCAGGACACGGAGTAGGCGAGCGCAGGACGCCGCGCCGTGCGTTCACGGACCAGGAGACCGGGGTGGACCGGAGGTTTTCGGTGGGGAGTTCATGGACCAACGTGGATTGGCGGGCATGGCGCGGAGAGCACCCTCGTCTGTTTCAGGTGATGGTCCTTTTCAAGAAGTTGCGGACGAAGGTGGGGCTGGCTGCGGCGGCATGGTGTCTGGCGGAGGGCCTCCTTTTCGACGAGGTTCCGTTCGACCTGGTTCGGCCCAACCTGTGGGTGGTGTTGGGCCTGATGCTCATCGCCGCCGGCGTGGCGCTGCGACTGGCGGCCTACGGCAACCTCCGCAAGAAGGATGTGTTGGCGACGACGGGGGTGTACTCCCTGTGCCGCCATCCGCTTTATCTCGGGTCCATCCTGCTGACCTATGGTTTCTGCCTGTTGCTGGATGACGTGGAGAACTACCTCTTCGCCACCGTGTATTTCCTGGTCTTTTATCCGTTGACCATCATCTGGGAGGAGGCCCGCCTGGTGGAACGATACGGCGCGGCGCACGAGCAGTACCGGCACGAGACGCCGCTGTTGATCCCGCGCGGCCGCTTCCACGCCGGCGGTTTTGGATGCGTTCGCGCCCTGCGCGCGGGCGGCGTGGCGTTGCTGGTCGTGACCGTGCTGCTCTTGGCCGGTGTCGAGGTGATGGCCAAGGCGATGCACGTGCACTAGTTTAGAAGGTGGATGATGCACCGCGTGGTGAGGCGTATTCGATGGGTGCTGCTGGCCGCCGGTCTCGGCGTTGTGTTCCAAGCGGCGGGCTGCGGGCTGATCCCGGTCTTGGGCGACTCGACTACGGCCCCCGTGAACACCGTCGCGGGGTTCCTCTCCGATTTCACGCGGGAATGGGTGGCGGCGATGCTGCTGTAGCCGACGCCCCCGCCTCCCGAGAGATGTCCACCGGAGTACGGCGGTCGTCGCCGAGGAAAGGAGTAAAATGAAGAACCTAGCGGCTTGGATCTTAGTGCTCGTCGTACTGGCTGCCGGAGGGACGCTACTCCTGCAACGCGACCTGCGGGCCCGCGCGCTGGCGGAGGTTTCGGGCGCGAGAGTCAAGGATCTCCCCGCGGAGGGAGAGCAGGGGAAACCCGATCCAGAGACGGAGAGTGCCGACAGAGGAGAGCGGCCCACGTCCGCGGGGAAGAAACCAGACGCGGAGGAGAAGGAGAAGGAGGGCGGCGAAGCGCCGGCGCGGGTGTCCCGATCGGCCGGCGGCACGATGGGGGTGAGTTGCGACGCCGCGACCCAGGGGCGCCTGGGCATCCATGTGGAAGCGGTCGCCTCCGTGGCCTACCAGCCCGAGGTGGTCGCGTACGGGTCGCTCGTGGAAGATCCCGCGGAGTCGTTCACGTTGCGGGCACCGGCGGCGGGGATACTCCGGAGCTGGGAAGGGCGCGAGTGGCCGAACCTCGGCGAAACGCTGAACGACAACGCCACGGTCGCAGCGCTGGAGCCGCGGTTGAGTCCGGCGGAGCAACTCGATCTGGCATCACGGCTGGCCAGCGCGCGGGCGGACATGAGCTCGGCGGCGGCGGCGCTGGAGGCCGGCCGGGCCTCCTATGCGAGCAAGAAAGAGCTGCACGACCGGGACAAAGCGTGCTCGGCCCGCATGGTGGAGGAGGCGGAGGCCCAGGTCAAAACCGAAGAGGCGCGGTTGAGGGCGGCCACGGAGACGGTGCAGTTGTTCGAAGCGTCGCTGGAGACGCACACCGGCGCGAGGGCGTCGCGGCCCTTGACCCTGCCGCGCAGCGGCGAGGTGGTCGAAGTTCTGGTTCAGCCGGGGGAAACCGTCGAGAGTGGACAGGCTTTGCTGCGGGTGGCTCGGTTCGACCGGCTGCTGGCCCGGGTTGAGATTCCCGCCGGCGACCACATCGACCGCCTGCCCACTTCGGCCCGGGTCGCGGTGATCGGTCAAGAGGATGGAGTCCTGGCCGGCGAACGGATCGGATGGGCCCCGCTGGTAAACGGCAAGACGCAAGGGCAGACGTATTTGTTCCGCGTCGCGGTGAACGACCTGCCGGTCCGTCCCGGCGCCGCGGTCACGGCGTACCTGGGTCTGCCGGGTGAACCGGTGACCGGCGTGCTGATCCCGCGATCGGCCATCGTCCGGTATGGAGGGCAGACATGGGTCTACGTGCAGACCGAGGAGGATCGGTTTGAGCGTCGGGCCGTGGTCCTGCACAGCCCCACCGAAGCCGGCTGGTTCGCCACTTCCGGCGTGTCCGCGGGAGACCGCATCGTCGTCACCGGGGCCCAAATGCTGCTCTCGGAGGAACTGAAGGCGCAAATCGAGCAGGAAGAAGCGGCCGAAGAGTAGCGGCCTGCGTCTCGCGGGCCGACGGCCGGCGAAAACGCCGGCCGCTACCCAAGGCGCGCCCAAGGCAGGCGGACCCCATGCTCCAACGTATCGTCGAAGTTTCACTCCGATTTCGCGGGGTGGTCATCGTCATAGCCGCCGTGGTGGTGTGCTACGGGATTTACACGGCCTTGCACGCCAAGCTGGACGTGTTCCCCGACTTCGTCCAGCCTCAGGCCACCATTCAGACGGAGGCCCCGGGGCTCTCCCCGGAGCAGGTGGAGACCCTGGTGACGCGCCCGGTGGAAAGCGCCATCGGCGGCACCCCGGATCTGGAATCCGTTCGATCTCAGTCGATCCAGGGGCTGTCCATCATCACCGTCGTGTTCAAGGAGAACACGAACATCCTGACCGCTCGGCAGATGCTGGCCGAGCAACTCAGCGCGATCAGCGGCGAGCTGCCCAGCGGCGTTAAGACGCCCACGCTCTCGCGGTTGACCTCCTCCACCATGGACCTGCTCAAGATCGGGTTGGTTTCCGAGAAACTCACCCCGATGGAGCTACGCACCTTCGCCCAGTGGGTCCTTCGCCCGCGTCTGCAAGCGGTAGAGGGCGTGGCCTCCGTGGGCATCATGGGCGGAGAGGTCCGCCAACTGCAAATCCAGGTCGATCCCGCGCGGCTCTTGGCCCACGACTTGGCCATCGAGGACGTGGCCGCCGCGGCGCGCCAGGCCACCGGCACGCTTGGGGCTGGCTACGTCGAGACGGAGAACCAGCGCGTCGTCCTCCAAACCGAATGGCAAACCCTCACCCCGGAACAACTCGGCGAGGTGGTGGTCACGCATGTGCAGGGCGCCCCGCTGCGGTTGAAAGACGTGGCCCACGTCACCGTCGCCCCGGAGCCCAAGTTCGGCGACGCCACCATCCAGGGCGGTCCCGGTATCCTGATCAAACTGCTTAGCCAATACGGTTCCAACACGGAGGAAGTGACCCGTGCCGTCGAAGAGGCGCTGGCCGAGATGACGCCGGCCTTCGAGGCCGCGGGCATTCGGCTCTATCCGCATTTGCACCGGCCGGCGACGTTCATCGAGACCGCCGTCCATCACATCCGCATCGCCCTGTTTCTGGGGGGGATCATGGTCGTGCTCGTCTTGTTCCTCTTCTTGCTCAACATCCGCGCCGCGTTCATCTCGATTACCGCGATTCCGCTCTCGCTGCTGGTGGCGGTCATCATCCTCGACTGGTTAGGCGCCACCCTGAACACCATCACCTTGGGTGGATTGGCCATCGCCATCGGGGCGGTAGTGGACGACGCGATCATCGACGTGGAGAACATCTTCCGCCGCCTGCGCGAGAACCTGAGTGCGGGAAGTCCTCGGTCGGTGCTGCGGGTCGTGCTGGACGCCTCGCTCGAGGTCAACAATGCGGTGGTCTATGCGACCTTCGTCATCGTGCTGGTGTTCGTCCCGGTATTGACCATGACCGGCCTGCAAGGGCGCATGTTCGCCCCGCTGGGAGTGGCCTACATTTTGGCGATCCTGGCCTCGCTGGTGGTCGCCCTCACGGTGACGCCGGCGCTGGCGATGCTCCTGCTCCCCGCCGCGGCCCGGAGAACCACCGAGCACTGGTTCATCCGCGTTTTGAAAGCTGGCTACCGGTGGTCGATGACCCGGGTGATGCACGCACCTCGAACGATCATGGGTTTGGGGTTGGTCCTGTGCCTGGGGGCACTCGCTCTTTTCGCGACGTTCGGCGGCGAATTCCTACCCGCTTTCCGCGAGGGTCATTTCGTGCTCATGGTCTCCGCGGTTCCCGGCACGTCGTTGCCGGAGACGATGCGTCTGGGTCAGCGTATTTCCCAGGACCTGCTGAAGAACGTGACCGTTGGTGGGCAACGGGTCATCGACTCGATCGAACACCAGGCCGGTCGGGAGGAGTTGGGCGAAGACCCGTGGGGTCC
>JBGPAW010000033.1:0-15868 GCA_041480905.1 Phycisphaerae bacterium | reverse complement strand
GACACCACGCACGATCTGCTCGCCCGGCTGATCTTCGTCCAGTTCCTTTTCGACCGCACCGACAGCGCCGGCAAGCCCGCATTGGGACCACCGGAGCTGGGCCGTTTGCGGGAACAGGGTGTGCTGTCGCAGCAGTACACGGACCTAGCGGGTATTCTGCATCATTACGAGGACACCTACCAGCTCTTCCGTCGGCTTAACGAGACCTTCAACGGCGATCTGTTTCCGGGCAAGGGAGCAAGCGCGCAGGAGCGCGAGATGGAGTGGCAGGCCGAGAGGAGCAAGGTTAAACCATTACACCTCAAGACGCTGGCACAGTTCGTCAGTGGGCAGATGGAGATGCGGCGCGGACAGTTGTCGTTGTGGCGGGAATACTCGTTTGACACGATCCCGCTGGAGTTCATCAGCAGCATTTACGAAGAGTTTGTGAGCACGGGCGGCCACGGCACGGGAGCGCACTACACGCCTGCCCACATCGTGGACTTCATGCTTGACCGCGTGCTGCCCTGGGACAGCGACGAGTGGGACCTCAAGGTGCTTGACCCGGCCTGCGGCTCGGGCATCTTTCTGGTCAAGGCATATCAGCGGCTGGTTCATCGCTGGAAAAGGGCCCATCCAAACGAGGAACCCAAGGCACCCATCCTCAAACAATTGCTCACGTATAACCTGTTCGGTGTGGACAAAGACCCACACGCCGTGCGTGTGGCGTCGTTCAGCCTCTACCTGGCGATGTGCGACGAAATCGACCCACGGCATTACTGGACGCAGGTTCGGTTTCCCCGGCTGCGGGAGCAGCGACTGATCGCGGCGGATTTCTTCAGTGAGGACCAGCCGGACTTCCGCACAGATCGGGATGCGGAGCGGTATGATCTCGTCGTGGGCAACGCGCCCTGGGGGCGGAATACCGAAACGCCTGCCGCGCAGAAGTGGCGGGCAGAACATCGCTGGACAACGACCTACGGCAGCATCGGCCCGCTATTCCTGGCGAAATCGGTACGCCTGACGAAGCCGGGGAGGCGACTAGCGATGCTTCAACCATCCGGCTTGCTGTTCCACGATGTCGGCCCCGCTCGGGCGCTGCGCGCCAAGCTGTTCTCGCAGTACAAGGTCGAAGAGGTTGTGAACCTGTCGGCCCTGCGATTCGGGCTGTTCAAAGGTGTGGTATCCCCGGCGTGCATCGTTTCTATGCGAGCGATGGATTCCGACGGTGAGCCGCTGCTGTACGTGTCGCCCAAGCCCGTTCTCGCCAACGAAAACGACTACCGCGTGGTCATCGAACCGCACGATGTGCACTTCATCCGACCCGACGAAGCGGCTAGGGACTCGCACGTGTGGACGGCGTTGATGTGGGGAGGGCGGCGTGACCTGGAGCTGATTCGACGATTGAGCCGATTGGGCAACCTCAGACGGCTCAGGCACCAGAACCAAGCCAAGGTCCGCGAGGGAATCATCCGGGGGGACAGAAAGAAGCGTCAGGAATCCATCGTCGGTCGGCGTACTCTGGAGAACGAGGACCAGTTTCCTGCGGACACATTCGTCGAACTGCACGCGGTCGCGCTGCCGATTAACACGGATCCATATACCGACGGGAGGGCGTCGACCGATTTCTCAGCATTTGATCTGCCACAACTGATCATCAAGCAGAGTTGGACAACAGAGAGAGCACGCTTTCAGGCGGCGCTCACGGAATCTAGCGCCGCGATGGGCGGCGTAATCTGTGATCAGAGGTACGTGAGCGTGAGCATGCCACCCCAGTTACGCGCGCACCTCGAATCTGCGTGGCTCAGCTACAACAGCATTCTCGCGGTCTATTACATTTTTCTGACCAGCTATCGCTTGGCCACGTACCGGCCTGAGCCTTTAGTCGCTGAGTTGCTGAGCTTGCCACTCGCAGAGCCGCAGGCTGGAGGGCTCGCGGATCTCAAATCCTTCGAGGATGTCGACGAGCGTGTTCGCAAGCTCTTCTCATTTAAGCCCGCCGAGTGGGCCCTGATCCAGGACCTTGTGCAGTACACCTTTGCCGATTTCAAGGGGGACGCGGCTTCGCCGGGGCGCCGACCGACGCAGCGCGGCACCGAAGGCGACCTGGTGGCCTATGCTCGGTCTTTCGCGGCAGTGATGCAGGCGGGCTTCGGGGGGGACAAACGGGTGTGCGCCACGGTCTTCCAAGAGGAGAGCGAGCCGTGCCTGCCCGTCCGTCTGATTGCAATCCACCTCGGCTGGCCCGACGCGGGACGGTTCCACGTTAAGTCGCTTCCCCAAGGCGAGCTCAGATCTCGGTTGGAGGGACTGAACGAGAAGTTCCTGGCAACCCCGGCAGGTCGCGAGGGCGGAATCTTCTATCAGCGCGTGGCCCGGGTCTACGACACGGTTAGGCACCAAGGTGTAATCGTGCCGACCGTCTACCTCATCAAACCGGATCGGCTCCGCTATTGGACCCGCTCGGTGGCCATGCGCGACGCGGACGAGGTTGCCGCCGATCTCATGTCGTGGCACGAAGCCGCGGATGCGCCGACAGGTGTGACAGCGGAGCATCGCATTGCGTGAGCGGCGGACGATCGGGGAGGCACGCTGGCCAGCTTCGGGCGAGTTCGTGGCCCTGGCCAAAGCGTGGCAGCCGGACGCGGTTACGCGGTTGCTCGGGTTTGTGTGGGCGGCGTACGACTTACTGTGCGCGGAAGTGCTTGCGCAGGTTGACCGCACGCAGGCCGATCGCGATCTCGAACGGAGCGTCACTCAGTATCTGGAGCCACGGATTCACAAGGTGATGCCGCCTGACTCTCCGTTCTACGTACAGCATGGCCCTTACGAGTTCGAGACCGCCAAGAAACCGCCCGCCCAGCCACCGAGTCCAGATATCGGCTTTGTGCTCCGGGAGAACCCGCGCCTGATGATGCCGCTGGAGGCCAAGACCCTCAAGACTGACCAAGCGGTCGATGAGTACGTGACGGCGATTCACAAGAACTTCCTGACGTGCCGTTATGGGCCGTTCTCTACCGAAGGGGGGATGCTGGGCTACCTCGTCGCCGGCGATCCGGCGCAGGCCTTCGACAGCATCGCCGTGAGAGTGCCGTGTGAGCTAAGAACCCATCCGAGCTTCCCGGACCGCGATCACCGAACGTCCGACCACGAGCGCACCGTTCCGCCCGGCAAGTCATACCCGCGAGCGTTCCGCTGCCACCACTTGATTCTGCGCCTGGCGAATACGAGTCCGTCCATTCCACCGGCCGCATCGCCACGAATGGCACGGTGACTATCCCCGACGCGCTCTGGAGGGTTCGGCGGATTCGCGCGTTCCCTGCCGTGAGGAGCGAATGGAGGAAAGTATGAAGGAACAAGGCGAGGTCGGGGCCATGGATTATCCCTCCCGAATAATGGGGGACAGCCAGTGCGCCACGAAGGGATCAGACGACCAGCGGATGTGAGAACCGTCCGAGCGGTTTTCCGTTCACCTTGGTAGCCAGCGAAGCGCTGCACCAGCACCCCTATCGGCCAGCCAGCGCCTCTTGGGTCCAGCGCCAGGCCACAGGATGCAGGACCGCGTAGCCCTCCTACACGCAGTGCGGCCATGTTGCGTGCCTCGCGGGCACGCAGCGGTCGAAAGCAGCAACAGGCCCGCGCGTCACTGACACGACGCCTGGACAGGCCATCCGACCGCGTCCCAATGACCTGCGGCTGGACAATGCACCCTCTTTATATCTTCGTGCGCCTTCGTGTTCTTCGTGGTGGTTTTTTCACCACGAAAGGCCCGAAGAACGCGAAGCCCAAGGATCCCTGGGGGCGGACGGGAACCGCACGACCGACATGCGCGGCGTCTTCGCCGGCGGGCCCATCCTCCGCGGCGGGGCCTCTGTATTACAATCCTGCAACATCTTGTTTTTCTCGCAAGCGCTTTGGAACCGCCGATGAACGCAGATCAACGCAGATATGGCGATCTCTCTGCTCCATCCTATCTGCGTTTATCAGCGTGCATCTGCGGTTTCACCTCAGCCTGGTTGCGGCCGACGGGCGCGCTGGGCTATCTGCCCAATCTGCGGACCGTCTGGAGTTTCGACTTTTCGACTTTTTGACATTTTGACTTTTCTTTTCGATCACGCGCCAAGTACTATGGTCAGGGAATCCGCGCGCCCTTTGGTACCCGAATCGGCACACCCGACCGCTCCAGGCCCGTTTTCGGTGGCGCCAACGCGGTTCCGTCCAAACGAAGTTCACTCCACCGCCGCCGCCGAGCTTGTTTCACGTGAAACAGCGCAGAAAAAAAAGATTTTTCTGCGGCGCGTAGCCGCCCTTTCGGATTAAAAAACTCGCCGTCAATACCTACATCGCGTCGGAGGCCGCGAGCAACTCCGCCAGCCCGTGGGGGAAGGCTTCAAGCTCGTGGACCAGCCGGCGCGGGGTTATCTGCGCCGGGGGGGCGACCAGGACGTCCAGCCAATTCGTCCGTAGGAGTTCGACGAGTCGGGCCATTGAAACCGCCTCGGCAACTTCCCGCGCCGGTAGGGCGCGGCGCGGGCTCGCCTGCGGCAGATAATGCCGCAGCCACCGCCGAGTTTGCTCGAAATCTGCGGGCGTCGGCGTGGTCGGCAGGGGCGGGCCGACGGCGATGAGGTCTCTTCCGTTGTAGCGGTAGCAGCGGACACCCCGCTCGGTGAGGATCCATTGATCGGTCCGCGAGTCGTCCCCGGAGATCTCGATCCCGACCATGGGCGGTCGAACGGCACCCGCGGACGTCATACACCACCACACCAGACTGCGGGGGTTGCCTGGAACGGGGTCGGCCAGCCGCATCCTGCTGGCTTGGGCACAACCCAAGCCGCTGACCAGCCCGACCGTCAAGGCGGCAGCCAACCCCAATGCGCAAAAACCGCGGGTGACGGGTCTCGATAGATCGACCCCGGCCCACCTCCTGCTCGGTGGTGGGCACAATCCCCCACGATGTTCCAAATCCCAAGCTCCGGCGGTTACTGCGCGGTAGTGCTCGCGCCGCCCGTGAAGAGCGCCAGGATCAGGCTGATCAAGCTGGGAAGAAAGCTCAGTAAGAGCGATGAGAGCAGTTGGCTCCACATAACAGAATCCTTTCTTCGCAAGAGTCTACGTTGCGTCTTGTATGATTGACGAAGGCCGGCAGATCCACGCCTGCTCCCGGTCCCTCGGTTAACGGGACATATCATACGGTCCAGGCCGGTGTCAGGGAAGAGCCTTTCGGATAGGATGCCTCCGATGGGCCAGAATCGGCGAAAAAAGAAGCGCCGGGCCACTCCTGCCGCCACGGCCCCCACGGCGAAGCTGCCCCCGGAACGGCCCCGGGCGGTCGCTCCCTCCGGTCCGGGTTCGTCCGAGGCACTTCTGGCGGGCGGCTTTTCGAGGCCGAGGCAGCGCCGGGTCGAAATCCTGCTCTTCCTCGCCCTGTGGGTCGCCAACGCGTACTTCTGCCCAGGGGGTGGTTGGAATCAGAACGCCCGCTTCGCCCAGGTGCGGTCCATCGTGGAAGCGGGCACTTTCGCGATCAACGACTACCTCGTCTACCGGCACGCCCAACCGCCGGTTGCAACCGACGCTGCGACCAGCCGTCCGGCGGGCGAGGTTCCACGGCTTGAACGTCGACCGCTCCCACCCGACATCCCCGTCGAGCGCATCTGGCAGGTGGGGAACACGGGCGACGTGACGGTGCACGAGGGCCGAGTCTACCCCGGCAAGCCGCCGGGGACCGCGCTCCTGGCGGTCCCGGCCTACATGGTGATTAACCGCCTTGAACGGCTCGTCGGCACTGATCCCGACGCTTGGCGGCCCCTGACAATCAACGCGTACCTGACGCGGGTCTTCTCGGTCGGCTTGATGACGGCCTGGGGCGCGGTCGTGTTCCATCGGCTGTCGCGACGCCTTTTCCCGGGCGTCCCCGACCGCGCCCACGTGTGGAGCGCTCTCAGTTTGGGTTTGGCGACCCTGATGTGGCCTTTCGCCACGCTGTTTTTCGACCACACCATCGTCGCCGTCCTTGTGCTAACCGCATTGGGATACCTCGTGCAAGTGTGCGACGAGGAGCGGAGCACCACCCCAAGCAGCGACCGGGCATGGGTCCTTCGTCTTTTCGCCGCCGGGGCCGCGTTGGGCTTGGCCGCCGTGACGAATTACCTGGCGGTCATACCCATCGCCGTCTTCTCACTCTACTTGTTGATGGCGCTGCAACGCCGATGGCGCGTGATCCTCTTCTGGGCCGGTGGAATCATTCCGGCGGTGTTCTTGGGGTGGTATCACTTCACCTGTTTTGGGCGCGTGACGGCCACGGCCAACACGGAGGAACCCGGCATGTTCCAGGCCGCGGATTTGTGGCTGGGGATGTTCGGCGTACCGCACGCCAAACTGCTCTACGGCTTGCTGTTCTCCAGTTACCGGGGATTGTTCTTCTTCTCCCCGATCCTGATCCTCGGCCTCGTCGGCCTGGGGTACGCGCTGGTGAAGCGCCGCCGGACGTGGGAGTTGGTCGCGTGCCTGGCCGTCTTCGCCGCCTACGTCCTGATGAACGCCTCGTTCCTGGGATGGAAGAAGGCTTGGGCCGGGGGTTGGTCGTTCGGTCCCCGCTACCTGATCCCGGGCATGGCCCTGCTCGCGTTGCCGCTGTGCCTGATGTTTGCCCGCTGGCCCCGCGTGAGCCTGGCGTTCGCCGCCTACTCGTTCGGGCTTACGCTGCTGGGTACCGCGGTAGACCCGCAACCGCCGGTGGATATCCAACGTCCTTTGACGGAATACCTGCTCCCGCTGGCCCGTGGGGAAGAAGTCAGGAACGGCCGGGCGACGATTTCGGGTGTGGTCTCGGCCAATCCCATCGGCGCCTACGAGTCTTTCTACTACCGGGTCTTCCCCCAGGGTTCGCCCGAGGTGCGGTGGAACGCCTTTAACCTGGGGGAGTTTCTCTGGCCCAGCCGCCGCGTCAGTGTCATGCCATTGCTGGCGACGTTAGGCAGCGCGGTTGCCGTGCTGGCCTGCTGGACCCGCGTTCCCGCGAGGATCCCCTCCGTCACGCGCAGAGGTCGGCCGGCTGGGCATGGAGCAGGCGAACCAGATCACCGGTAGCCAGTTCCACAAGCACACCCCGCCGCCCGCCGTTGACCACGATCCGATCCAACGCCAGCAACGTCTCCTCGATCAGCACGGGGAGCTTGCGGCGCAGGGCGAACGGCGACATGCCACCGACCTGATAACCGGTAATCTTCTCGGCTTCGTCGGCCTCGGCCAAGTCGGCGTGCGGCGCGCCGACGGCGGCGACCAACTTGCGCGTGTCGAAACGTTGATCGCCGGGCACGACCGCCACCCAGAACGACTGACCGGCAGCCTTGACGATCAACGTCTTGCAGACGGCCTCGAGTGGGCGTCCGACGGCCTCGGCGGCATGGTCCGCCCCGATTTCGGTGAAGGTGTATTCCAAGACCTCGAAGGGGACGTTTTGCGCCCGCAGCCATTTGATCGCGTTGGTGTCGGACATGGCCCGAGTATATCACCTCGGCGCGCCCGTGCGGGTATCAAAGATGACGATCGACCCGACGCGCCGCACCGGCTCTTGCTCTTGGAGCCATTTCGCATAATCCCGTAGAACGTGGAGCACCGCGCCGTCCGGCGCAATCACCACATAGGAATTCCCCACCGGTAGCTCGGATGCGTTGCCGCCGCCGTCACGCCATAGCAGCCGATGACCAGCAGGGGCAGGGCCATCCAGTATCGCAGCCGCGGGGGGTTCTTCGAGTAGAGGTCCAGCCGGCCGTACTTCCAGTACGCGCATCCAGCGGGAACGTGGGCGAATTCATCGACGGTAGGCGTCTCGACGCGCGCAGCGTGGGCCGATAGAAGCAAGTACACCAAGCCTCCGGAGAGCGGAAATAGGGTCCGATGCGACAGCTTCGTTCGTTTTGTTGGGTCCGGACACGGCCTCTTCATCATACACAACGGTACTCCTGCGGCTTCCTCTCCGAGGAACCGTGCGGTACCCACCGACCGCGAGGAGGGAGAGCCAAGGGCCACCGACACCGCCCCTAAAGCATTGCGAAAAAAAGAATTACGGGCTGGACGGGTCGAAATCCAGACAGTAGAGTAAAAAGTTAAAGCTCTCGTCGGAATTCCCTTGATTTGGGCGAGGAAATGTGTTAGTATTGTGTTAGGTGTACGAGGAGGCGTGGGCGATGTGGGTGGACAACTATTTCCTCCTGAAATTGATCGACAAGCTAGGGGAGGCAAGGGGGAGGAAAAGGCTTCAGAAGCTTGTCTACTTAGCCAAGCTGAGAGGATGTCCCATCACGGATCAGTTCTTCTTCCACTACTACGGCCCGTATTCGAGCGATCTGGCAGCGCGCGTGGACGACTTTGTTAATCGCGGACTGTTGGAGGAGACCCCGAGGAGCGTGGGGGCACAGGGTACGGAGTTCTCCTACAAGCTGACCGAGGAGAGTAAATCGCGATTGGGTAAAGCGGACGCGTTGGTGCCAGGTGAAATCCGAGGGCGGGTGGAGCCCTTAGTGAATGAACTCGCCCGGTTGGCGAACCGCGAGGTTTTTGAACTTGAACTCGCCTCGTCTGTGCTTTACTGGCGGGAGTCCGGGGTCGATTTAGATGAGGCCGCATCCATTACTGCCCAGATGAAGCGCACCCCTCCCGACTCGGACGCCTTCCGGCGAGCGCGAACCCTGGCTGAGGAATGGGCGGGGCGCCTGTCCTGAGAAGAGGGATACCGTGGCACCGAAGGTCATCAGGGACCCTGTCCATAACCACATTTATTTCGACCGCAAGACCGACAAGCTGATCCTCGATCTCCTCGAATGCCGAGAGGTTCAGCGGCTTCGACGCATCCGCCAACTCGGCGTGGCACACTTCACGTATCCTGGGGCAGAGCACAGCCGCTTCTCGCATTCTCTTGGCGTTTGCCACCTAATGAAACGAGCTCTGCACCACGTATCCGTGAATGACGGCGATGAGAGGCCTCCCTCCGAGGTGCACCGCAGTGCCGTAATGGCGGCCGCACTCCTTCATGATATCGGGCACGGGCCCTTCTCCCACGTCTTGGAGAGAGACTTCTCCGGCGATCACGAACGTCGAACCATTGAGCTGATCAAGGACGAATCGACTGAAGTCCATCGCGCACTTTCAAGGCACAACCGCGACGTTCCGGGTCTCGTTGCGGACATCCTCATGGGACAGAAGCCTGAAGTACTCTGGTTAAGAGCACTGATTACAAGCCAACTCGACGTCGACCGCATGGATTACTTGCTGCGTGACAGCCATTTCTGCGGTGTGGGCTACGGGCGCTATGATCACGAATACATCTTTCACACCATGCGGATTCACAAAGTACCTCCGGATGATCTCCTTCAGCCCGTCTGGCTGCACAAGGCCTGCCGGGTCATCGAGGAGTACCTCTTCGCGCGCTATTACATGCACTGGAATGTCTACTACCATCATACCACGAAAGGATACGAGGAGCTGCTTAAGGCGATTTGCGAGTGCGCAGCCGAATTAATTAAGGATGGTTCCGTATCCGCTCCTCCGGCTATACGAAAGCTCGTGTGCAGAGAGGCGCTGACCTGTTCGGAATTCCTCGCCTTGGACGATGGCGTACTGATGGCATGTATTGGGGCATGACAGGACAACGGCAACAAGATCCTATGCGACCTGTGCAGACGCTTCCTGAATCGGCAGGGATTGAAACCTATTGCCCAGCAGAACGACGAGGGCGAGTCGAGCCTTCAGATTACAAGGACAATAACGGACGCCCAGCAGTCCGTGCGGGATAGAGGATTCGAGCCGAAGTACTACTTCCGCGAAAGCTCGGCCACCGCCAAGACGTACGATTATTATCACCCGGAAAAAGACCCGAGTGAGCGCACCGCTGTGAATTCGATCCTGATCCAGCGAGAAGACAGTACTCTCCAGGAGATAAGCTCCGTGAGGGGTATGGAACGCCTCCGGGCAGTCACCGGCATGCGCGAGCGCCGGCGGTACTTCTACGTGCCCGCGGAGTGCCGAACCACCGTGAAAAGTGTCCTTGGTCGGCATGGCACCTGAACGAAGCAAACTCGCCTTGCCGCCTGCTAGACGTCGAGGTTCTTGACGTTGATGGCGTTTTCTTCGATGAAGCGGCGGCGCTGGTCGACGTTCTCACCCATGAGCACGCGGAAGATACGGTCGGCCTCGCGGGCGTCGAGGTCGAATTGCTCGGGGTCGTCCGGAGCGTCGGTGAGGGTGACCCGCAACAGCGTGCGCTTGCTGCGGTCCATGGTGGTTTCCCACAGCTCCTTGGCGTCCATTTCGCCCAGACCCTTGAAGCGCTTGATGGTCAGCCCCTCCCTGCCCAGGTTACGCACCCCGCCGGGCACCTCGGCAAGGTTGTTCAATTCGACCGGGGCCCGCTCTCCCTGGCGGAGCAGAAACCTGGCCGGGGTCAACTCGCCGGTCACCAACGGCTCGCGGACCATAAGGTAGTCGTCGATGCTGAACCCGCGGCGTTCCAGCCGCCGGAAAAGCTCTTCGAGCACGCGGCACTCACCCATCTCGTAACGCACGATGCGGTGTTCCGGCGGCGCGGTACCGTTGTCCGGGCCAGACTCGCCGTCACCTTCCAAGCCGGTATGGCGGGCGTCGATGATCTCCGCCTCGGGAGCGTGGGTCTGCTTGAAGCGCAGCAACTCGGCTTCGGTGCGGAAGAAATGGCGCTGGGGTGCTCCCGAGCCCGGGCGATACACCAGAGCCAAAATGACCGGCAAGGCTCGGCCTGGACCGCGCTCCTCCCGCAAGAGACGCTCAAACTCCACACCCCGGCGACGCAGGATGGCGGCCTCAATGTCGATGGCGTCGAGCGTCTTCACCAGGGTCGAGAGCTCGTCGTCCCGCAGGCCGTGCTCGCCCCACGGCGACCCGCGTACCACCAGACTCGTGTCCTTGAGGCCCAGACCGGCCAGCTTCTCGTTCAGCAGCCGGTCATTGAGCACGTATTCGGAGTGCTTGCCTTTGGCAACCAGGTAGAGCGGCGGCTGGGCCACGTAGACTCTTCCTTGGTCCACCAACGGCCGCATGTGGCGGAAGAGGAAGGTCAGCAGCAGAGTGCGGATGTGGCTGCCGTCCACGTCGGCGTCGGTCATGATGATGATCTTGCCGTAACGCAGCTTGCTGAGGTCGAACTCGTCGGCGCCGATGCCGCAGCCCACGGCGTTAATAAGATTAGCGATCTCCTCGTGGCTGAGCATCTTGTCCATGCGGGCCTTTTCGACGTTGAGGATTTTGCCCTTGAGGGGCAAGATGGCTTGCGTGTAGGAATCGCGGCCTTGCTTGGCGCTGCCGCCGGCCGAATCGCCCTCGACAAGATAGAGTTCGGTGTTGTCCGCCTCTTTGCTGCGGCAATCCCAGAGCTTGCCGGGCAGGCCGCCGCCGCTGAGGGCACTCTTGCGGGCCAAGTCGCGGGCCTTGCGGGAAGCTTCCCGGGCCCGGGCCGCCTGCAGGCCCTTCTCCATGATTTTCCTGGCGTCGGACGGGTTCTCTTCCAGGAAGTTGCCGTACTGCTCGTTGACCGTGCGCTGTACAAACGACTCGATCTCCGGGTTGAGCAAGCGCACCTTGGTCTGCCCCTCAAACTGCGGCTCGGGCAGCTTGACCGTGACCACGGCGATCAATCCCTCGCGCCAGTCATCCCCGCTAGGCACCGCCCCGCCCTTGAGCAGACCGCTGTTCTTCGCGTAGGTATTGGCCACGCGCGTGAGCGCGCTGCGGAACCCGGACATGTGCATGCCGCCGTCGATGTTGTGGATGTTGTTGGCGAAGCAGAGCAGGGTCTCGGTGTAGCTATCGGTGTAGCACATGGCGATGTCGCACGACAGATTCTGCGCCTCGTCGGCGGCCCGCAAGCGAATCACGTCGCGGTGGAGCAAGTCGGCCCCGCCGGCCAGGTAACGGACGTATTCCGCCAGGCCGTCCCTGAAACAGAAGTCCATCTCCTTGCCGACCCGGGCGTCCACCACGTGGATACGCAGGCCGTCGTTGAGATAGGCCAGCTCGCGGAGCCGGGTCACGATGGTGTCGAACTTGAACTCGCAGTCCGGAAAAACCTGCGGGTCCGGCTTGAAGGCCACCCGCGTGCCGCGTTTGGCCGTGGTCCCCACCACTTCCAATTCCCGGACCGTGTCCCCCCGCTCGAAGCCCATCGAGTGAATCTTCCCGTCCTGGAAAACCTCGACCTCCAGCCACTCACTCAGGGCGTTGACCACGCTGACGCCTACGCCGTGCAGCCCGCCGGAGACCTTGTAGGCACTGTGATCGAACTTACCTCCGGCGTGCAACACGGTCATCACGATTTCCAGGGCCGGTTTGCCGTCGAGTTGCGGGTTCTCGTGCTGCTTGCGTCCGACGGGGATCCCGCGGCCGTCGTCCACCACGGTGCAACTCCCGTCGGCGTTGAGCTTGACCAGAATGTTCTTGCAGTAGCCCGCCATCGCTTCGTCGATGGCGTTGTCCACCACTTCGTAGACCAAATGGTGCAATCCGCTCGTGCCGGTCCCGCCGATGTACATGGAGGGACGCCGCCGCACGGCGCTGAGGCCTTCCAGCACCGTGATCTGAGATTCGTCATAGGCCGCGGCTCCGTCGTCCGGCGCTTCGGCGTTTCCCTCGCCCATGATCGGCTCATCCGCCGCAGGAGCAGGAATCGAGTCTGCGGTCGGGTTGGTCGGCAGCTCGCTCATGCGCCTCCCCCGACCCCGTGAGGTGATGGGCTGGTCGCGCCGTCGCCACCCGGGAACGGCTCGCCGCCCTGACCGACACAAAAGCGAATCTCCGGCGACACCACAAACCGGCAGGTGCGATCCAGGTGTTCGACCAAGCTCATCAACCACTGCCGGCGGAGGGCGGCTGCCGCCGTGGGGTGGCTCACGAGAATCTCCACGCCACGGCGATCGACCCTCCCCAAAGTGCAGAGCTCCCGGAAGGTCCGGTCCACGATCTGCCCCACGCCGTCGCGCACCCCTTCCCGAAGCTGCGCGTCCGGCCCAGCCAGGGGGGCCACCAGCTTCGGCAAGAGGGCGCCGACCGCCTCGACTCGTGACCGCGGCTGGCGGTTATGCTGAATCCATTCCAATCGGCTGCGGCGCGGTATTATCATTCCTAGCGGCCTATCAGGATAAGTTCACCGGCATGACCACGTACAGCAGGTCGTCGCCGCTTAGGAGGACGCCGGGCCGCTTGGGGTCTTTCAACTGGAATCTGACCGAGTCGGTGTGAACGACGCGAAGTGCCTCGGTCAAGAACCAGGGGTTAAACCCGATCTCAATCGGCTCACCGGAGTAGCGCACAGGAAGGGAAATGGTCGCCTCCCCTTGCTCCGGGGCGCGGCTGGAGAGAGTCAGGTTATCGTGGGTCAGGGAGAACCGAACCCCCTTGGTTTCTTCATTAGTCAAGAGCGCGGCCTGCTTGACGGCGGCCAAGAACTCATGCGTCGGCAGTTCGATCTCCTTATTGCAATCGGTCGGGATTACGTCCTGGTACTTAGGGAACTGGCCCTCGACCAGCCCGGCGCTGACCGTGGCCCGGGGCGAACGCACGATAATCTGATTCTCGGCGATCTTCACGCCCACCAGTTCCTCCCCTTCCCCTAGAACGCGCGGGAACAAGTGCATGGCCTTTCCCGGGACGATCGCCCGTAGCTCACGACTCTCCTTGCCATGAAGTGCACCGGCGGCTCGGGCTAGCCGGCGTCCGTCCGTGGCAACCATCACCAGCACGGAAGCCGCCTTATCCCACAATACTCCGTTGATGGCGTAGCGCGTGCTCTCCTTCGCTGCCGAAAACACGGTCCACTCAGTGAGCCGCTTCAGACCCGCAGCGCTGAGCTCAAAATCAGGTTCGCCGGGCATCTCGGCCACAGGTGGAAACTCTGCGGGATCCTGACCATAGATCTGAAAATGGCTTCCCTTACCACGCACATGGCAAACGGACTCGTCGGACTCAAGCTCCAGCACTTCGTCCGTCGTTTCCCGGACAATCTGGGCTAGCTTGTCCGCCGACACCAGAACTCGGTCCTCCTCGACAACCTCCACCTGGTCGAGCGTGATGCGGATGCCAACCTCCAGATCAGTGGCCGTCAGGCAACAATGGTCTTTCCAGGCCTGCAGGAGGGTACACTGGAGAATGGGCTTAGGGCTGCGCGTGGTGGCCACACCACACACAGCTCCGAGAGCTTCCGCGAACTCTGCACGATTGAGCCGGACCTTCATGGGCGGTGCATCCTTACTATCTATGACTGTTTCTTAGATACCTATTATACCGTATAAGGTGTTGTGGAAACCGTGTTCAACGGCGCGGCTCCTTTTGTAAGCTCTTATTGTATCCGCTGGTGCTGGTTTCGCTAGTCCGCTTGAGGCCGTGGACCACCTGTGATTTAAGGCGTAAGTAACCGGTTGATGGTTGCCACCTCAGGGTTCGCGCTGACGGTGCTGTCAGGCAACGGGTAGTTACGTGACGAACATACCCAGGTTGCCTCACAGGGGTTACCTCACGGATGGCCCCTGTGCTAACAGGGCTGTCATTTCTTTGAGGGCTTGGTCGAGCTTGGCCTCCGTGGAGCGTAAGTCACTGATAAGCTGGCAGCCGTGCATGACCGTGGAGTGGTCGCGGCCGCCGAAGAAACCTCCAATCTCCTCAAAGCTGTGCCTAGTCAGTTCACGGGCGAGATACATGCAGATTTGCCGCGGAAACGTGATGGACTTCGTGCGTTTGCGGCTTTGCAGGTCTGATACTCTCACGCCGTAGCGCGAGCTGACTAAGTCGATGATCTCAGGGATCGTGACCGGGCGAGGTGCGTTAGGGGGTCCCAAGGCCTCCAGGGCCAGTTCCCGGTGGATGACCCCGTCGCGCATCTGGCTTAGCGCATCGATTCGCACGAGGGCCCCCTCTAACTCGCGGATGTTCGTCTCGAAGCGCGCCGCGATCAGCTTGACGACATCCTCGGGGACGTCGATGCAGCGCAGCTTAGCCTTCTTGCGGATGATGGCCATCCGGGTTTCAAGGCAGGGACGGTCCACCGGCGCGACCAAGCCGGAGTTAAAGCGGCTGATTAGGCGCTCCTGGAGACCAGGGATATCCGACGGCCGGCAATCCGCACACACGATAATCTGGCGTTCCGACTGGTGCAGCGTATTGAAGGTGTGAAAAAACTCCTCCTGGCTTCGCTCCCACTCTCCGAGGAACTGGATATCATCAATGACCAGCACGTCCATGTGGCGATAACGATAGCGGAATTGGTTCATCGCGCCTTTGGCCACCGCCTCGAGGTAGTGGTTGGTGAAGGTTTCGCAGGAAATGTACAGCGTTCGTCGTTCCGGCTCGCGCTGCCGCACCGCATGGCACACCGCCTGGAGCAGGTGGGTCTTGCCCAGGCCCACGTCACCGTGGAGGAACAGCGGGTTGTACGCTCTCCCCGGCGCCTCGCTGACCGCGACGGCGGCGGCATGAGCCAGACGGTTACAGGGTCCGGTGACGAAGTTTTCGAAAACGTAGTCATCCTTGAGGGCCATTTCCGGGGCGTCCTGCTCGAACGAAAGCGCCAGGCTCGGCAGGGGCTCGGGCCGGTCGGTTTCGAAGCTGACCGAGACCAGCATCCCGGTGGTGGCTTGGGCGGCTTCGGTGAAGGCCTGACGGCAGTGGTCGGCGAGGTAGCGAACTTGAGCGCCGTTGACGGCCCGGAGGGTCAGCAACCCGCCCTCGAGCCCGTGGGGTTCGAGATTGGCGAACCATCAATAGACGCGATGGCAGAGAAGATCAGGTCCTCGAATATCGAGACAGAGCGCCGCATCTCAGCGTTGGTGATCATGTGGATCGAAGGGCCGGAACAGGCAGCCTATCG
>JBGPAW010000032.1:0-15979 GCA_041480905.1 Phycisphaerae bacterium | reverse complement strand
CCGCCGCCGTCACCTCCGAGTCGTCGGGCTTCCGTCGGGCGGCGGACGTGCCGAAGCCGGCCAGCGCCAGGTCGCCCGCCGCCACGGCGAGCTCGACGGCGTACTGGACCCACTCTTGGATTGGAGCAGTGCTCGTCACCCGGGGCATCATAGCCGTTTGGCGCCGCTCCGCCAGGGAAGGCGCCGGGGTCCTGCCTGCCGGCAGGCAGGCAAGCCCCGACACACCCGTCGAGAACCCGCGCCGATGAGGGTGTGCAGACTGAATTATGGTAGAATTCGGCGACGCGAGCCGATACGTCGGGTCGCCAATGTCCTCCCGCGAACCGAGGGAACGGGATTCAAGGTGCCGCGAATCCGCCTCATCCGATTTGGGCTCGGCGCATTTCTGGGGTGTTCCATCCCGGCACACGCGGCGAAGTATCCTTTGGTCGATTTTCCACAGGTTCGCGGAGTTACCGTCCGCGATGTGTTCCAGGACTCCTCGGGTGCTCTCTGGCTTGCGACCGATCCCGGTTTATGGCGCTGGGAGCACGATGGTTTCGTGGCGGAGATTCATCGCTTCCCCACGGTGAGTCCAGCCAGTTGTCTCATGGAGGAGCGGCGGGTGCTGTGGGTGGGCACGGGTGACGGGCTGGTCGGGGTCGATCTGGACGCCATGTCCTCCCGGCCCGGCCCAGCGGAGCTAAAGGGCGTTCAGGTCCACCGGATGCTCCGCGCCCCCCAGGGGCGGACCTGGTGCGTCACCGCCCGCGGGCTTTACCAGCTCCACCTGGACCCCGCTACCCTCGCCGCCGAACTGGTGGCGGGGACCCGCGAAGCCGAACTCGGCTGCCTTGCCGTGGATGCCCAGGGTAATCTCTGGGCTGGAGGCCGGGGTCTGCTCTTCCACTACGACGGACGGACCCTTTCCGAACCCTTCCGGGACACCTTGGTCGGGCGTGAGGTCAGCGCCTTGGCCGTCGCAGCCGGCGACACGCTCTGGGTCGGACTCCGCGGCGGAGGACTTCACCGGCTGGAGAACGGCTCCCTGACGCCCGTCCTGCCGGCGTCCGGTGAAGCGATACCGGAGGTCAACGCCATCCTGGCGCATCCGAATGGGGAGATGTGGCTCGGAACGGAACGAGGCATCCTGCGGTGGACCGGACGCGAGTTTATCCGCCTGGACCGACAAACCGGTCTGGACCACGACGCGGTGCTGAGCCTTTGCGTCGACCGGGAGGAACTGGTCTGGATCGCCACGCGCGGCGGCGGGGTCTATCAACTGCGCAGTCCGTACCTTTTGACCTATGACGTTTACGACGGGCTGCCTCACTCGGTCGTGGAGGCCGTGCTGCCCCGCCCGAATGGGGACGTGGTCGTCGGCACCGCCGCCGGCGTATGCCGCATGAATCCCACCGGTCAGGTCATTCAGAGCTTTCGCTTTTTGGGGAGGGTGGCCGCGCTCTATGCCGATGACACGGGAGGGATATGGGTCGGCGGGCCCGACGGGCTGGCCTGCTTCGATGAGCGTCAGGGCGAACGATTGGATCCGCCCGGTACGCGGACGTTGCGTGATGTCATCGCGCTCGGCCCCTGCCGACTCGGCGGGGTCTGGGTCTGTACCACCTCCGCCCTCTGCCGTCTGGACGGGGAGCGGATGGAAGCCGTACCCCTGCCCACCGATTCCGGCGAGACGGACTTGCGTCTGAACGGGATGTACCTGGACCCGCAAGGGGTGGTTTATCTGGCTGCCCAGACCGGGGTGTTGCGTCTGGGCGCGGACGGGTCCTGGAGCGTCATTCCCAGCGGTCGACCGGTCCACGGTCTGGCCACGGACCCCCGAGGCCGCACCTGGGTCGGCACGTCCCAGGGATTGATGACGCTGGAAAGCGGTTTCTGCCAGAACTTCTCCAGCCGGGGCGCACCTCACGGTAAAGTGACCGACATCGCCTTCGACCAGGAGGGCACGATGTGGATGGCCACTCGCGAGGGCGTATTCCGCTTTGACGGGACGCGCTTCGCCACGTTCACCAAGGCTGACGGTCTGCCCAGCAATGATGTGCGCTGCGTGACGGCCCTGCGCCGCGGGGTTCTCCTGCTGGGGACTTCCCTGGGGTTGGCCTTGGTGGAGTCCGACCGCATCTCTCCCAGCAGCGCCTCGCCCCGCGTGGTCATCGCGGGTTTTCGGGCCGGCGGCGAGCAGTACATGATCGGCAAAGTCGGGCTCCACGTCCCCAACTGGCAGCGTAATGTCAGCTTCAGCTTTGAGGGGCTCGGTTTTCGGCAGGATGCTCAAGGGCTGCGTTTCCTCTCGCGCCTGGTCGGGTTCGAGGAGGAATGGTCCGCCCCCTCGTCCGAATCCAGCCGAAGCTATACCAATCTTCCTTGGGGCAGCTACGAGTTTCAGGTCAAGGCGGTGAACGTTCAGGGACTGCAGAGCGATCGGATCGCGGCGCTGTCTTTTTCGGTCGGTCCGCCGGTCTGGCTGAACCCTTGGTTCCTGCTCGCCTGCGCCGTGGGGTTGTCAACGCTGGGCGGCTGGGTGGTGGCCACACAGCGTAAGAAGCACCAGTTGCAGCAGGCGGCGGCCGCCGCCACGGTCGCCAAGAATGAGTTCCTGGCGAAAGTCAGCCATGAGATTCGCACGCCGCTGACCGTGATCTTAGGTTGCAGCGAAGCGTTGAGCTGGCCGCCCGAGGCCCCACCCGGATTCCATGACGCCATCGGTGCCATCCACCGCAACAGTCGGCACCTGCTCCGTTTGATCAACGATCTGCTGGACCTGTCCAGAATCGAAGCCGGGCACCTCACCATCCAACGGATCCCCGCTTGCGTCTCGGAAATTCTGAGAGGGGTCGAGGCCATCATGCGCGCCAGCGCCGAGCAGGTCGGGCTCGACTTCCGGATCGTTTACGAATCCGCCATACCCGAACGCATCGTCACCGACCCCGACCGGCTCACCCAGACCCTCATCAACCTGGTGGGCAACGCCATCAAGTTTACACCTGAGGGTCACATCTACATCCGGGTCCGTGTTGAAGACCAGACGGACGGTCGCTGGCTGGTGTTCGACGTCGAGGATACCGGCGTGGGCGTTCCTGCGGACAAGCTCGACCTGATCTTCGAGGCCTTCGGGCAGGTCGAATCCTCCACCTCGCGGAAGTTCGCGGGGACGGGCCTGGGTCTGGCGATCAGCAAATCCGTGGCGGAGCGGCTTCACGGGCGGCTCAGCGTGCGGAGCGAGGTCGGCAAGGGCAGCACGTTTACGCTGGCCATGGATCTTGCTCAGACGGGCGTCGAAACCGTCGGCCTGGAAACCCGTCTGCTTTCGGCAGCCGACCTCTCGGCTGAGCCTGCCGTGACCGCCGGGCGCGACCTGCGGCCGGAACCGGAACCCGCCCCGCCTACCTTGTCGGGCCACATTCTCTTGGCGGAGGATGCCCCGGACATCAGCAATCTCATGCGTTTCCAGCTCGAATCCGCCGGAGCGCGGGTCACGGTCGTCGACAACGGCCCCGACGCCGTCGAGCAAGCCTACGACGGACGTTTTGACCTGATCCTCATGGACATTCACATGCCGGGCATGGACGGCATCGCCGCCATCGAAGAAATCCGCAATCGCGGCATCGAAACCCCCATCATCGTCATCAGCGCCGACTCGTCGGCGGAGCGGTGTCGCAAGTGCTCACGCGCCGGGGCCGCCGGTTTTGTATCCAAGCCGTTCCAGAAAGCGCCGTTCCTCATGGAGGTAGCCCGCCACTTGAACAATCCACTCGGGCCCGCCGGTGACGATGTGGCAACTCCGATCCATCCCGAATTGGACCTCACTTCCCCGAAGATGGCGGCGGCCGTCGCCCACTTCGCTCAGACCCTCGAGCAACGCGTGGCCCAGATGGAAACCGCCTTCGCAGACCACGACTTGGAGACTCTGGCCCGTCTCGCCCATCAACTCAAGGGCGCCGGTGGCATCGGCGGCTACATGTGCATCACCGAGCAAGCCCGCCGCCTCGAAGAGTCGCTCGCCCGGAAAGATCACCCCGCGATCCGGGACGACCTCCGCGCCTTTGGGACCCTGACCCGGCGCATCCTCGCCGGCCTCCCCACGTAGCCCGCCGCCGAGAAACGGCCGCAGCCCGGTGCCGATCCCCCAATAGCCCGCAACTTCTTCGCCCGGGCCGTCACCGCCGACTCCACAAAACGAGACCTCCATGCCGAGTAGGGGGATGAACAAAGAAACCCATTGGAGCACTTATGCACAGCGGCGTAACCCAAAACAATGGCAAAAGCCGAGCTTAGGGCCGAACGGCTGAGCCGCTCTGCCCGAGCCTAACTGGTCACCGCGTCGGTCAGGCGCGAGAGGCTGCACACCGTCGCGCCGAGTACGAACACTCGGCGGCGATTGACCGAGATGCCGTCTCGGCCGGACTCCAGAATGTAGGCCTCGCGGCCGGCGTGCCCGTCCCGACAGTCATGCATGTCCGCCTCCGTCAGCCAAAAACCATTCTCGGTCACTTCCTGGAGAATTCCGAGGTACACCAGGGTGCCCATGGTATCCAGGACGACGGATTGGCCGAGGAGTTCTCCCAGGTCTTCGTGCAGGGTCATGCACGCATTATAGCTTCCTTGAAGCGGTTTCCACTCCGGACTATAGTGGACTTTTCCCAACCGTCCCTACGAAAGGATGCTTCCGATGAACCGGGCAGAACTGGCGACGTGGATCCGACGGTGCGGGGTGGCGGCGGCGGCTTTTCTCGCCGGCATGACGCTGCTGCGGGCTGCGGCTCCGCCCGAGAAAATCCAGGAGGAATACGACCAACGTTTGGCCAGATTGGAGCCGGACGACCTCGCCGAGCCCGCCTCCCAGGCGGGCCCTCCGTTACCACGCGTTATCTCCGATGAGGAGATCCAGCGCGTCCGCTGGATGGAGATGATGGAGGAGGAGCCTCGCCCGCTCGCCGTCCAGTTCAAGAACGACGTGCTCCGCCGTTTCCTCGAGGCGATGGAAGGTAAAGCCGGATTCACCACCCGGGAAGAGCGCGCCGACTTCATGAAGCTCAAGCCGGCGGACAAAGTCCGGCTCATCCGCAAACACACCGGGGAGCAATTCGCGGAAGACATCGTCCTCAAGACCGATCCCCAGCGCATGGTCCAGTTCGAGCGGGAGGTCCTGCCGGTGGTCCTGGCGGGGTGCGCCACGGCGCTCTGCCACGGCGATCCGCAGGTCTCGCGGTTCGCGCTGTACAACGACCGGTTGCTGAGCAAGAACAAAGTCTACACCGACTACCTGATCCTGCACGGGTATCGCGTGGGGGACCAGCGCGTCATCAAGCGCGACAATCCGCACCAGAGCCTGCTGCTCACCTATGGTTTCGCAGAGTTGCCGCCCGACCTGGATCCCACCTACAAGCATCCCGGCAAGCTCGATCCGCTCTTCCGCGGCACGGAGGACCCCAAGTACCGGGTCATGCGCAAGTGGATCGAGTCGCTCTCGGCGCTCGAGCCGGATTACAAGATAT
Source organism: Phycisphaerae bacterium (assembly GCA_041480905.1). Classification (GTDB taxonomy): domain Bacteria; phylum Planctomycetota; class Phycisphaerae; order UBA1845; family UBA1845; genus JAAEQG01. The sequence goes on along the minus strand of JBGPAW010000032.1, from coordinate 10,484 downwards.
CGCTGGAACCCGCCGGATCAGGTCCTTGACTGAACCGCGACCGTCAGGGAGCGGTCCGATTGCGGAATACGGATTGCGGACTAGGCGACTCGGGACTTTGGACTCGGAACTTTGAGCTGTCACCCGTGACCCTTGATTCCGGCCCCATCTTTCCGCGGGTGGCCGCCCGCGTGGAAACCTCCCGCGGTCGGGTCCACCCCGACCCGGGCGATCCGGTCATCGCCGGAGCGGTCAGCCCCTTGCGCAACGCCTTCGAACTCGATCGCCAGCGCGTTCTGGCCAGCGCCGCCTTCCGCCGCCTGACCTACAAGACTCAGGTCTTCGTCACCAGCGAGCACGATCACTTCCGTACGCGCCTGACGCACAGCTTGGAGGTGGCCCAGATTGCCCGGCGACTCGCCTTGGTCCTGGGCGTCAACGAGACCCTCGCGGAGGTCATCGCCCTGACGCACGACCTGGGGCACCCGCCCTTCGGCCACGCCGGTGAGGCGACCCTGCGCGCCCTCATGCGCGGGCACGGCGGATTCGAGCACAACCTGCAATCCCTGCGCGTCGTGGACTACCTGGAGCACCCTTACCCGCCGTTCCGCGGCCTGAACCTCACCTACGAAACGCGCGAAGGTCTGGTCAAGCACACCACCGCCTATGACCGACCCGACCACGCCGAAGCCGCCGCGCCGGCAGTGGCCGAACTGATGGCCTCGGGGTCGTGGCCGTCCGTGGAAGGACAGATTGCTTCGCTCGCGGATCGCATCGCCTACGACACCCACGACCTGGAAGACGCGCTGGGGGCTGGGCTGATCGACGAGCGGCAACTCGGCCGGATCGAACTATGGTCCGTCGCCGCCGAACCAGTACGGGCCCAGTATCCCGACACCGCTCTGCCGGCCGTTCGCCGGTTGATCCTCGACCGACTGCTGGAGGTGCTCCTCCAGGACGTGATCGCCGAAGCCCACCGCCGCGCCGCCCGGTTCCAGCCCGCCTCTCTCGACGACGTACGCCAAGCACCCGAGCCGATCGTCCTGTTCTCTGCCGAAATGGACCCGCAGGTCGAGGTCTTGGAGTCGTTCCTTCGGGACCAAGTGTACCGGCACCCCCGGCTGGTGCGCATGGACGACAAGGCCCGCCGCTTCCTGGAACGGTTGTTCTGCGCCTACCTGGAGAATCCGGCCATGCTCCCGACCCGCTTCGCCGGGCGGATCGAGGAACAGGGCGCGCACCGCGTAGTCTGCGACTACCTGGCCGGCATGACCGACCGCTTCTGCCAGGACGACTACAAGCGCCTATTCGAACCCTTCGAACGCGTGTAGCAGCCTGCGTCCTCGCAGGCTGTCCTCGGGTGGTATGCTTTCACAACGCGAAGCGTTGGGTAAGCATGACGAAGCCGGCAACCCGCCGGGATCAGAAATAGCCGAACCGGTCGTACTCCTTCAGTTCCGGCGCCAGCATGCGATCGATCCGCGACTTACAGTTGCTCAGGTGCGCTTCCGAGGCGAAATCGAGCTTGCCGGTCTTGAGCACTCCGTCGAGGTCCGCGCTGAGCTTCTGCAAGCTGAACTTAACCATGGCGTGCAGATCGGGCGAGAGAACCCTGCCGGGCGGGGTCCGCACCAGCGGCTCCATCAACCCCAGGTACTCGCGCTGCAACGACCGTCGGATGCTGGACACGAACGGCTTGGCGTCGGTCCACGTACCTTTCTTCGCCCGCTCCGCGTCGCACACGTCGCCCCAGCAGCTTTTCTGGAGGCGCTGCAAGTACTCGGCCACCGTGAACTTATCGCTGTCGTTGGTCTTCAGCTCCGCGTCGTGCAGGCGGCGCAGGAGGTTAGGGTCCAATCGGTCGATCAGTTGCCACCATTGCAGCAGCGCGATGATGCGGTGCACGGGGAAGTCCAGGTTGAACGTGATCGAAGTGCCCTCGTGCCACCATCGCGACGGGGCCAGGTGGTTGAGCAACTCCGGCGAAAAGTTGAAGAACTGGTCGCTGAACAGTTGTTCCTCGATGAAGCCCAGGGCTTCACGCTGCTGTTTGGGACTGACCAACTCAAACGGCGCCGGCGCGTTGGCGTCCCCGCGGTGGCTGCGGTTGAAGTACTGCCCGCCGACGTAGCGCCCGACGTAGTCCAGCACGATGGCTTTCTCGAAGATCAGGGCCGCGAACGCGTTACGCAGGTGGTACCAGCTTTCCGCGTCCTTGACCGCCCACTCCAGAATGTTGTCCATACGCCGGTTCACCAGGTCGATGCGCATGCGGGCCCATTCCACCGGGTCGGCCCCCATGTCGAACCGGTTGGTCCGCGGGTCGGGCGAGAGCGAGGTGGTGTCCTCATCCGTGGCATAGGTCAGTTCCGCTTCCGCCGCCCGCCCGGCGATCTCGCGGAGCATCCCTTCCTCCCCGCTGGGCGGAGCCTTGAACGACGGACCGGACTCCTTGGGGGCGCCCGGCGGCGCCTCGCCTTCGGGCATCGCCGCCATCCCGCCCGATTCCATCATCTTCTTGACGTGCTCCCGGACCTCCGGCGGCATCTGCGCGAGCATCTCCTTGGGAATGTCCGGCATAGCCGCCTTCACCTCGACCTTGGTTTCCGGCGTGGGGGCCCTTGCCGGCGCCTTGCTCTCGTCTTTCTTCTCGCCGGACTCCTTCTCTTTCTTCTCTACGCCCTTGTCCCCTTCCTCCTTCTTCTTCCCTGCGGCGTAGGTCTCGTCGAACGGGCGGTAACCGTACTCGATGGCCCAGTAGTCGTAAGGGCCGATCGTGGGCGTGATGAAGTGCCCTTCCGTGGCTTTGTCCTTGAAAAACAGGGCCGGGTTGTAGTCCATCACCGAGCCCACCAGGGCTTCTCCGGTCGTCCGGCGGCGCTGGACCTCCCCGAGCGGGTAGATCGAGCTGGCCTTGAAGTTGTGTCGCAGCCCCAGCGTGTGCCCGACCTCGTGCATGACCACTTCCTTGATCGCGTCGTAGAGGAACCGGTCGATCACCTCCGGCGGCTGACCGGCCAACACCGCCCCGGCGACGGCCATCTGGTGCCGCATCCCCTCGGCGTAGTCGCAGCACAGGTGCCCCTGCGACCGCATTCGCTGGCGCAGGGCGGCGCGGAGCTTGGCCTCGTTGCCCTGCCCGAAGTTGAATTCCTCCCAATCCTGCTGCGGGCGCTGCCACTGCGGGAAACGCTTGAAGAACTCCTCGCGGGCCGGATCGTTCAGCTTCATGGCCAGCGCCGCCGCAGGCAAATTCTCCTGCGCGCTCTGCTCGAAGTAGCGCACCATCGAGTCGTCGAAGATGATGTCCGCGTCGTAGATCTCCCCGGTGAAGGGGTTGGCCCGGTGCGGACCCATCGCAAAGCCCGCCCCGGTCACGATCCACCGGAAGAAGCTATAGCGCATGTCCTCGGGGTCGAGGTTGGCCCAACCTGTCTCGGGGTCGTCCGTCTGTTGGCGGACCTCCACCGCGTTGAGGAAGCCGACCTTCTCGTAGGCCTTGTTCCATTCCAGGATGCCGTCGCGCACCGCCCGCCGGAACCGCACCGGCACCGTCTTCTCGATGTAGAACACGATCTGCTGCTTGGGCTCGCACAGGGCCAGCTTGGGATCGCGCTTCACCAGCGGCCAGCGGTCGACGTAGCGGTTGAAGATGTCCCGCGCGTCGGTCGGTTTGGACCAGTCCTGATTCGTGGTCAGGAAGTATCCAACCCGATCGTCCGCCACCCGCGGGGTGTATTCGCTGGGCTTGAGCCGCCAGAAGCTGTAGTGCACCAGCTTCTTCTCGAAGGAACCGGGCGGCTCCGTCTGGCCGACGGCAAGCTCAACGCCGATTTCGACGTTGTGCTCGAAGGGCTTCTTCTTGGTCCACTTGCTCAGACCCGCGTTGATGCCGCCCCCGCCGCTCATCCCCGGACCGATGGGCATGAAGCTCATCCAGCCGATGTCGGCGAAGTCGCTCTTGAGCAACGGACCCAGGTCAATGACCGGATCCCCGCTCGGCGACTTGGTGACGATGGCCACGGCCGTGCGAATGCGGTCGGGATAGGTGCGCCGGACCGCGTCATTGACGGTCTGGTTGTTGTCGCTCACGAACCGCGTCTCCGGTTCGATGAGCAGGAGCTGCTTGTTCAGCATCTCCCACTGCACCACCCGCTCGTCCAGCGGAAAACCCGTGAAGAAGCCGCCGCCGGAAAAGCTGGTGGACAGCATGAACTTCTGGCCGAGCATGCCCGCCGGTACCTGGCAGAGCAGTTTCTCGGTGTCCTTATCCTTGCTCTCTTCCGGGAAGTACCAGAGCGTGAACAGCCCCTTGTGGGCTTCCATGCCCTTGGTTACTTCCTCGAAGGGAGGAAACGCCTTTTCCGGCTCCGCGGCGGCCCCCGGCGGACCGCCCGCCATCTGGGCGATGATCTTCGTAATGTCGATCGCCGCGGGGTCCGCAACCTTGCCCTCGTCGGCCAACGCCCAGGCGCCGTAGCCGATCAGCGCCAGGCCCACCAACAGTATTCGCGTGAACATGACGAGTTCTCCTTTCGTTCCTGGTATTCCCAGACTTGTATGCTGCAATCCGATCCAGGTTTCAATTCGTTACGTCCGCGGTATCTTGCCCTGTCCCCACCGGCATCATACGGAAAGCATGGCGGGTCTGCTGTCGAATCTTGTCATCTGATGACCGCGCGCCAGGAAGCGCCCGGCCTCTTGATCGGCATAACCCGGTCTCCAAGGACACTCCGGATCGCCCCGCACCGCTCCAGAACAGCGTGAGGCGCGATCGCTTTCTGGAATGTAATCATTTGTTATAAAGAAGGTTGCATCGGTGTAAGTGCTTGCTCTCCCACCAGACCGACAAACGTGTTTCACGTGAAACACGGTTGAAAGCATGGCTTAGCTGAGGTGAGCGCGGATGAGCAGGACGGGAATGTCGGTTCGGTGCCGGACGGAATTGGCCACGCTGCCGAGCAGGACGTCCTTGACCAGGCGATGCCCGTGTGTCGACATGGCGATGAGGTCGCACCCTTCCCGCTGGGCGAGGGCAAGAATCTGGTCCGCGGGATCGCCGCAGAGTAGCGCCGTGGTCACCGGGAACCCGCCTTGGGCGAGCTCCTGGCGGCGTTTCTCGAGGTAGGCCCGGTCCGCCTGAATCTCCTCGGAATCTTCCAGGTCGAGTTGCTCCTGATTTCGGGCCGCAAAGCCATCGGCGACATGGACCAGGATCAACCGACCGCCAGTCAGGCGGGCCAGCGGCTGAATGTGCGCGAGGATCGTTGCGTCCGCGGGGGAGTTCTCCAGTGGAATCAGGATCGTACGGTACATGGCCGATCCCTCCTGCTGCGGGTCAACGCCAAAACCACCCCGCCAACGTATCATACAGCAGGTAAGCGTTGAGCACGATAATCACGAACGTCACCACCCAGGCCAGCCCAGCCAGCCAGCGCGGGTTCACAAACCGCCCCATCTTAAGCCGGTCGCTGGTCAACACCACCAGCGGCACGACGGCGAAACCGAGCTGGAGCGACAGAATCACCTGGCTGAGGATCAGCAATTCGCCGACGCCGCGCTCGCCGTACATGACGGCGACGACCAAGGCCGGTCCGATGGCGATCAGCCGGCTCACGAGGCGCCGCAGCCAAGGTCGCAGGCGGATGTTGAGAAAGCCTTCCATGACGATCTGGCCCGCCAGCGTGCCGGTCAGCGTAGAGTTCTGCCCGGAGGCCAGTAGGGCGAGCGCGAACATTGTGCTCGCCAGCGGTGCACCCAGCACGGGCGCCAGCAGCTTGTAGGCGTCGCCGATGTCGGCCACGTTCTGGTGTTCGGTCCCGTGGAACGCCGCCGCGCTGACGATCAGGATTGCCGCGTTGATGAAAAACGCACACAGCAAGGAACCGGTCGAATCAATGGCGGCATAGCGGATGGCCATGGCCCGGCCGGCGGGAGTGCGCTCGTACGCCCGGGTCTGCACAATGCTCGAATGCAGGTACAGGTTGTGCGGCATGACCGTCGCACCGAGAATGCCGATGGCGATGTAAAGCATGCCCGGATGGAAGACGATCTGGGGTCGCGGGAGCAGGCCCTGGGCGACCGGCAGAATTTCCGGCCGCGCCAGCAGGAGCTCATACGCGAAGCACCCGCCGATCGTCAGGATGAGCGTGGCGACCAGCGCTTCGAGCATGCGGAACCCCTTGTTTTGGAGCAACAGAATGAGAAACACGTCGCCCACCGTCAGCGCGACGCCGATCGGGAGGGGCAGGCCGAACAGCAGGTTCAGCGCGATCGCCGACCCGACCACCTCCGCCAGGTCACACGCGGCAATGGCCACCTCACAGAGCACCCACAGGACCAGTGCGACCGGCCGCGGGTAGTGATCGCGGCAGGCTTGCGCCAGGTCACGCCCGGTCACGATTCCCAGCTTCAGCGCCAAGTACTGCAGCAGGATGGCCATAAAGTTCGAGATGAGGACGACCGAGAGCAGGGTGTAGCCGAACCGGGCCCCACCCGCCAGGTCGGTGGCCCAGTTGCCCGGGTCCATGTAACCGACGGAGACCATCAGGCCCGGGCCGACAAACGCGAAGAGATTCTTCCAGAAGCTCCGCGTGTGCGGCATGCGGACGCTGGAGTGAACCTCCGCCAACGATGGCACGCGCACCGCGTGCCGCCAACCGGGCTCCGGCGGGAGGGCTGCGGCTGCGCTTCCCGTGGGAGCGACCGCCACGGCCGGCGCCGCGCCGGCCAGGCCCGCGGCAAGCTCCGTCGGCGGGCGTGGAGGATCGGTGGAGTACGCCGGTATGACGGTCGCGGCGACGGGGTCGGGCACCGCCGCGGGCTCATCGTTCCCTTGATCGTGTGTTTGTTTTGAAGGTCCTGCCACGGTGTCGAAACCGAACTCGCCATTTATACGCGTGCTTAGGACAACCGGCTGCCGACGCCGATTCCATGATATTCCGTCAGTCGGTTTTGTTCCACACTGGAGTCTTCCCAGGGCACGCGACACACGCCTTCCCGAATAGAGTATCGCCCCCTTCGCTCTTGACGCTTCACGTCAAGGGTCCGGGGCTCGGGGTTTTCGGCGTCTCGGTTCCCAGGGGCTTGCGCCCCTGGCTACCGATTTCCGCCCCCTAACGGGGGCTAATGCGGGGTCTGCCGCAGTAGGGGTTGAGGACCATATAACGAAATTGCTGAACACGTACCTTCGCGCGGCGAGACCGAACGTCGCTCGGGGGCGGTCCCCTCTTGCAGATGTCAGATCAACGCGCTGACATCAACGTTCAGGGCCTTGGCGATGCGTTTGAGCGTGCGGACGGTGGTGTGGTCGGGCCGGCGTTCGATGCGGGAGATTTGCGACTGGGGCACGTTCAGCTTTTCGCCGAGCTGCTTTTGCGTGAGCCCAGCCGCCTTTCGCGCAGCAGCCAGGCGCTCGCCGGCCAGCCGCAGGGCGAACACGTCGGCATCGACCCAGTTGGTGGGCTTGTCGTTCAACTTGGTGACGGCCCTTTGGGCCATGTCAGCCTTGACCCACTCTTCATACTCCTCGATCGGGACCAACACGTGGGTGGGGCACTCGCCCTGGTACACGTAGGCCATCGCCCGCCCGCTTATGGCGGTTCGCCGCGATCGCTTGGGCCGCCCTCGGAACGACGCGCTGGCTTGAGTCTTCGGCATTCCAACACCCGCATCAGGTCTCTTGCAGGATCGAACTGGAAGATGGCGATGTAATCGTCCTTCTCGCCAAACCCGAGGAACCGCAGCATATATCGGCTCAAACTCGGGTCGTATGTAGGCTCCGACCGGTTCAGCGGGTCTTCGCAAACCCACCGGAGCTGTCGGTAGAACGAGTCAACCAGCCGTCGATCGTGCCGGTGCTGCCAGAGCCACGCCTGAACGTCAGGATGCAACTCCACCTTGATGCGCATACACACCTCCCGCCGGTTGAGCCGGCAGAGTCTGGAGGATCATCAAGGTGGAACACTCTTCTATCCCCTACGCCGGAAAGACCGCACACTGCCAACGTGCTGGTGCTTTCGATAGTCGCCCCGCACTGTTCCACTGTTTTCTTAAACGACCGGGGGGCATCGGTCAGCATGATGTCAATAATAGTATATATCAGATTTGATATGTGTCAAGTCCCGATCCGTCGAAATCTGCGCCCGCCGTCATGGTGCTCCTGCCGGCGCGATCACTGGCGCGGCGCTCGGCGGACCCTGGTAGGCGTAGTCGGCGGTGGTCAGAATCTGGTCGAGGGCAGCGGCCACTGCGTCGTAGCGGGGGAAGGCCGCGGCGGGAATCGCGAAGAGGTGGTCGGCATCCCGGAAGGTCGCCACCGATCCGTCACGAAAGAGAACGTTCACTTCGCGGCCACGATGGTTGGTGTGGCTGAAGGGTCCGGGCCCCAGGCTATTGGTGTCGAGCGCGAGGGCTTCGACACGGACGGCCCGCCCGCCGATCAGGTTGCCCCCCATCCGATCCAAGCGTCCGTCGGCGGCGTAGTCCGGCAAATGGTCCAGTTGCCGGTAGAGATAGGAACCGTAGGCGCGATCGTCCGTCCCGATCCTGGGCCATTCTTCCTGCAGGTTGAAGTTGTCATCCGCGGGGCAAAAGAAGTGCCTGGCTTCGCGAGTGGTCGAGGCGAGCATGGTGCCCAAGCCGTTGTAGCGCCAAGGGTGTGAGGTCGGGGCCCACGGCGTACTGGCTCCGATCCAGAGCTGGTTGGTGGCGAGGTCTTGGGCCTCGAAGTCCTCGGGCGGGTTCGGCTCGGGTCCGCGCGGCACGCAGCCGCCGCTATCGTCGGCATAGACATGAATGCCGATACCGATCTGACGGAGATTGGCGGCGCAGACGGCGAGCTTGGCCTGATTCCGGGCGCCGCGCAGTGACGGCAGTAAGACCGCCAGCAACAGCGCGATGATCGAGACGGTCACGAGCAGTTCCACCAACGTGAAGCCGCTCCGGCGGAAAGTCCCCTGTCCACGCATCGGACACCCGCTCATGAATCGCCAGGTCGCTTGTTACAAACCCAACACCATTTTGTAGATGACTTTCGGACGCTCGGCAAATAAGATGGCCCTGTGGACAGGCCCCGTGAGGGGCACATGGACCGGAGACGGGGGTGGACCGCGCTGCGGCGCGTACCACCCGCTGACACGGAAATCCCCCCGATTTACGGGTGTGTTTTGTGAAACGGTTTTTTGGGAAGGAAGTTTTCCCTGACGCAAGGAGTATGAAGATGAAGAAGTACACGACACTCGCTCTCGTGATGGTCCTGATGGTCGCCGGTCCTCTGTTCGCGTGCGGCAAGGAAGGACAAACGGCATCCGCGAAGGACGCCGGCTGTTCCAAGCACGCCGAAACCGCGGCGCCATCCGAAGGCAATCAGGTCGCCAGTCCCGCCGTCGAGCAGATCATGCACAAGCTGCCGCACTTGACCTACCGGGTGGGCGATTTTGAGACGTGTTGTCCCAAGGCCGCGGCAGAGAAGGCCGGCGAGACCGGCCAGATCGTCTACGTGGTGGCCGGCGAGACCTTCGATTGTCGCGGCAAGGCCATGGTCCGCCTGGCGGCGCTGCTGGAAGCCGAAGTCGACAAGATGATGACCGTCAGCTATGCCGTCGGAGAAGAGAGCTTTGACTGCCCGACGTTGGCCAAGGCCAAGGCGGAGTCGATCGGCGGCAAGGTGACCTATCGGCTGGCGGGCTTCGACTTCAATACCCGCGAGGAAGCCGCCGGGGTGGCCGCCACGGTTTCCGAGGCCGTCGCCAGGCTCGCCGCGGCCCAGGGTCAACCCGAAGCTCAGCCCGCCGCCGGTCACGCCGGTTGCGGCAAGCACCGCGACAAGGGCGAGGCCCAGACGACGGGGGACCAGTCCGGCAGCGAGAAGGGCGAAGCCCAGACCGCTTCGGACAACTCCGGCGGTGACAAGCCGTGCCACCACGGCAAAGCAGATACCGCCTCCGGCAAGTCCGGGTGCAACAAGTCCTGCGGCAAGGGTAAAGCGCAGACCGCCTCCGCGGGCGAGCCTTGTGCCAAGGACAAGTCCGACGCATGCTGCGGGGAAGCCGAGACGCGAGTCAGCGCCGCCCTGGCCAAACTGGATACGATCGTCAGGACGGCGGCATCGGCCCAGCAGTCGTAGCCCGATCGACCAGACCCGAGCGGGCATCTAAAGCGGACCGGGAATCGACCCACCCGGTCCGCTTTTCTGTTGGGCATGTTGGGGGGAGCCTTCTTGGGTTTCTTTGCGGCAGGACTTGCCAAAATGCACGTAGACGGATAATTCACACCGAACGGAATTGAGAACAGAAGAAGAATGGGGCGTCCGGCTGGTCACGAGGGATGGAGATGACTCAAGGCCGGCACGTCAGCCGGTCGCTGTTTAGAATCTTACGGCGGAACTTCTATGCGTTTTGCGCGCATGTGATGCAGTTTCAAGCGGCCGAGTCGAGCAGGGCTTGCGGGTAGTTGTCGTGGTGAATCGTCAGGATCGCGGACATGAGGGCATGCCCTTTCTGGGT
>JBGPAW010000031.1:0-16146 GCA_041480905.1 Phycisphaerae bacterium | reverse complement strand
TCGTGCTCGCCGGTGGAGGCCCCCGACGGAACCGCCGCCTCGCCGAAGCTGCCGTCTTCGAGCATGACCGTAGCGGACAAGGTCGGATTACCGCGGGAATCCAGAATCTCGAGAGCTTCAACCTGCACGATCGTTGTCGACATGGCGCCTTGTTGACCTCCGTTCCACCGCGGTCCGCGGCCTCCGCTGGGATCCATCAGTGGCTCGGGCGTCCTCCCCGTTCCAACCCGAACCCCGAATGCACTATAGACGGCGCATCCGCAGGGTCAAGCCCCGGACGGCGCCGGCCTTGACTGCTGATGTACCGCTCGATTCTGGCGGGAGGTGCCTGGTGCTCCGTCCACGTTCATTGTGGGGGTTGGTACCCCGCTCATCCGAGCCCGGAGCGCAAGCGACGGGTCGCCGAAGGCGCGGATCAGGCGGATGGCATGGCCAAGCAACGTAGGGCAGGCCGTTGGCCTGCCAAACTCCTGGCCGAAGGCCAGGCATAGAATAGCTGGGGGTCAGCGCAGCGCCGCCCCCGGTAGGCTGGCGCACTACCGCCTCAAGGCTGAAAGCCTTGCACCGGCCCGTCGCACGCCATGATTCCCGCCACAATTCGTGGCCACACCCCTTGACTGCGGGTCGGCGTCAGGCTTGTGAATAAATCCGTGGGGGGACAGGGCTTTGGATTGGGTGTGCTGCTTCGTCGAGAGAGATCCTGGCCTCTGGTGTAACAGACCCCCTCCTCTGCGAGCCCCCGGCGAGGGCGACATTCGGTAGCCAGGGGCGTCAGCCCCTGGTCACCGATGTGCAGAGGACCCCCAGCCCCCGGAGGGGGCGACACCCGATTCTGGCAGGCGGTGTCGCCCTTCCAGGGCTTGGGTCGGCGCGTCGCCGAGTGTCCAGGGGCTGACGCCCCTGGCTACCGACTTTCGCCCTTTCAGGGCTGGCGTGGTCCGGCTCTCCGCAGGCTGAGCCCCTCTCGCCGAAGAGGCGATACACGTACCCGGCTTCAACCCTGGGAGATACTTTCACCCCTTAACTTGACGCCGACCCCTTGACTACAACGCGACGCCCGTGCCCGACGAACTAGTGTAGCGTGTCACGCAGACCGCCACTTATCCGAACCGCGACCGTAAGGGAGCGGCGCCACCTGACCCCGTGGGCCCCCGCTCCCTTACGGTCGCGGTTCTGCTCGCTTAGGCGGCGCCAACTCTGACACACTACACTAGCGGTCGGCGCGGACTCAGCTCTTCAGCCTGAAAGGCTGAGCGAAAGTAGCCGGGGGCCAGTCCGGCCTGCCCTGCCTGCCCGCCGTGTCCGCCGCAGGCGCACCGCCCCCGGTAGGCTGTCGCACTACCGCCTCAAGGCTGAAAGCCTTGCACCGGCCCGTCGCACGCCATGATTCCCGCCACAATTCGTGGCCACATCCCCTGACTGCGGGTCGGCGTCAGAATTGTGGATAAATCGGTGGGGTGGCACGGCTTCGGATTGGGTGTGCTGCTTCGTCGAGAGAGATCCCGGCCCCTGGTGAAGTAGACCCCTCCTGTGCGAGCCTCCGACGGGGGCGACATTCGGTACCCAGGGGCGTCGCACCGCCCGTGGGGTCCGCGTCAAAGCGAGCCAGCCGGGATGAGGCGCCCGGGCCGGGCACTATGAACTCCGACACCGCGGAAGCACTTGCGTTCGGAGGCGACGCGGCTATGATTGCTAATGCATCAAATGCCTCAAGGAACGTAGGTGCAACCATGGCGGAGAACAAGCGCTTCACCAAGAAGGTCATTCTGGATCGTTTCGGCATCGCTGAGAACACCCTCCGCTCTTGGGAGGCGAAGGAGATAATCTCGCCGCCGAAGCGGGACTGGCGCGGATGGAAGTGGTACGGCGAGAAACACCTCGCCCAGATCGAGAAGCACATCGCCAAGCTGAAGCGGCACGTTGAGCGTACTGCCAAGCGCTCAAAGCGAGGAGGCGGCGCATGAGTGCGGAACTTGCCAGCGAGGCGCGATCCTTCCTTGCGGGAGCCGGGTATAACTCGGACCACTTGGTGTCCGGCTACGCGTTCACGTCGCGGCGGGACGACGGCAGCCTTGCCAATGACCGGGCCGATCTCGTCGCGTTCGGCGGCGCGCCACACACGATGCGGACTGCGTGCGTCAGCGTCGTCGAATCCACACCGACCACGAACATCGACGATACGGTCTCCCGGCTCCGGTTCCTGACGGCTCCCCTGGCGATCGTGGGCGCCGGGTCATCGGTCGAGTTGTGGTCGATTCGGAGGAACCTGGAGGCCAAACCACTCGAGAGGGTTCCTCGCGCGAAGTGGCCGGACGCATTTCGCGGCCGATTGGCGGACCTGTCCCCCGAGACCATCCTGGAGGCCAAGCGCGGCGAAACTCAGTTGGAGTTCGTCGACGCCGAGTTGGGGAGCTGGGCGGAGCGCATGACCGGGGACGCGCTCACGAAGCTGCTGGAATCCCTACTTGCCAGCGCGTTGAAACAACTGCCCGTTTCGTACTCGACGAGACCGGCTGCCCACGAAGCGATCGTACGTCTGGTTTTCAACCTTTTCGCCTGCAGGATTCTGGAGGATCTCGGCATCATCGGGGAGGCGGCCGATCCTGCGAAATCGCTGCGCTCCGCTCACGAGCGGTTTTCTGAGAACATCGACACTGCTGTCGTCGATTCGCCGTACCTGTCACAGTCGCTTGTGCAGGAGGTCCACTCACGTCTCCGAAAACAGTTCGCTTTCGCCAGCCTGACGACGGACATGCTCGGGCACGCATACGAGAACGCGCTGGTCTCAGTCAAGTTGCGAAGAGAGCACGGCATCTACTACACCCCTCATTCGATCACACGGTACATCCTCGACCGATTGCCGATCGAGAGCATCCCGCAGGAAAGCCGTTATCTGCTGGATCCATGCTGTGGGTCGGGATCATTCTTGCTGGCCGGATTTGAACGGCTGGCGTCCCTCCTGCCGGATTCGTGGACACCGCCCCAGCGACATCAATACCTCCGAGCACGAATTCTCGGCCGCGATATCGACGATTTCGCCAGGGAGATCGCAAGCCTGTCGCTTGTTCTGGCGGACATTCACAACCGAAACGGCTGGAATATCCGCGAGGGAGACGTTACGCAGATCACCGTGGAAGCTGTGGGGCGCCGCCCCACGATCGTCGTCACCAACCCGCCATTCAAAGAGATCAAAGAGGCCGGAACACGACGCGAGTTTGCCGCCGACACGCTTGTCAGTCTGATTGGCCTCATGGCCAAGGACGGTTTAATGGGAATCGTGTTACCGCAAAGCATGCTCGACTCCCGCGCTGGAGCCACTGCTCGGGCGACGGTGTTGAATGCTTGCGACATCCTCGAACTGTCAACGTTCCCAGGGGGCGTCTTTCACTCGCACGCCGACAGCGTGGTGCTGATCTTGCGAAAGCGCGTTTTGCCATCTGGCATGCCGAAACGGGCGGGCGTCGTGACCGTGCATGAGCTACGAAACAAGGACCTGGCCGACTTCAGGTCCAAGGGCATCTTCACGCGGACATACTCGGTTGACACGGTGGACTGGATCTCGGATTCCAGTAACAGATTCACCGTGTCACCGCTGTCGGATACATGGAAGAAGCTCGACGCCGGCTGTGTTCGTTTGGGCCGTGTCGCTGACATTCGAAACGGCTTGCGCGTCAGGAAAGGCGACCTTGAGAGTGTTGCTGACGACGAACGTCCCGGTGACGTCCCATTCGTGGATCGCCTGAATGTCCTGCGACCGTTTGCGCTTTTGACGACCGGGAGGCTTCGGAAGACGCGGTGGTTACGGTACGGCGCTCAGCTTGATCGGCAGCGTGATCGAGCCATATTCGACGTGGCGAAGGTGTTCGTAAACGCCAATCGAAACCCCGGCTCGACCTGGCGGCTTGTCGCGGCGGCCGCACCGAAGGGCCTGTTCTTTTCCGACAACTTCCACGGTGTGATTCCCAAGCGGGATGCTGCTGTGTCGATCGAGCAGATTGTGGCGGTCCTCAATGGCCCGGTTGCCAACGCGTGGTTTGATGCGCATTGCCGAAAGCGGAAGATCGTTCAATCCATCCTCGGGGATCTTCCGTTTCCGATGTTCGACGGACCTGCCGCATCGCGCGTCACTGCCGCGGTACGGGCGCTGGAGAAGGCGATCATCGCCAAATGGCAGCAGGCGGAAGAAGGACTGTTCTACGACGGCCTGATCGATACCGCCGACACGGCCGACTTGCTCCACGAAATCGACACGCTTGTGTATGACGCATATGGGTTGAGCGGGATGGAGCGGCGAGAGATCGACAAGCTTATGAGCCGCGATCGACGACCAAGCTGAGATCGGTGATGGTCAAAACTGTCAAAGGCAAGCCGTCGAAGCGAAGCCGCAAAGGGGCAGCAGAGAGAGATGCGTATTGGCAGGAGCAGATTCGGGAACTGGGGCGTAAGGTCTTCTATGTGGACACTGGTGCAATCCTCGAATGCCTGAATCCGAAAGACGAGCGGTTTAACGCGTTCTTCGATGGCGTCGTAGGCGGCCGGCTCGTTACGTCCTCCTACGTCGTCGCGGAAACAGTTCGCCGGCTCGTCAAATCGAAACACAATCAGTTCGTCGGACCAGCCGGGATACAGCACTTTGATTTGGCCGTACACTTCCTTCGTCGCTGGCTCGAAGAACGCGACGTGTCGGTCCTTTACATACCCCAAGAAGTGTTCGGTGCGGCCCGGACCGAATTCGAACGGAAGCGAGCCATCGGTTGCGATCTGACGGACGTGATTTCGTACGTGATCGTTATCGGCCTCGAACAGAATCGTATTGTCTCGCCGGACCGGCATTTTCGATCCCTTGGCTTGACCTGCCTTCCATAGAGCGGGCTCGGCCAATCAGGCCAACAAGCTGAGTAGGGCGTGCTCACCACCCAGACTATTGCTCGTCCGTGCTGAAACGAAAAAGCCCTTCTCGTCCCCTGCATGACATGCTGGGAATCATCGGCGACCTGAGGCATCGGGCGCACCACGCCCGCTGTCAGCGGCGCGCGCTTCTGGCGTTATTTGGGCCGATCACGCGCCAAGGACTATCCTCAGGGATTCCGCGCGCCCGTACAGGTCCGGAAGAGCGCGCTGCGCCGCACCAAGGCCGTTTTCTAGGGCGCCAGGTGGGTTGTGGGTCGGCGCCGCTCTCTCGCCGCCCCAGCGCCAAAGTTGTTTCACGTGAAACAGCGCAAGAAAAAAAGAAAATTGTGATGCGATTCTTGTAGGGTCCGCCCTCGCGGACCCATCAGGGTGGTGCGCGGGCGCGCACCCTACCCTTCTGCCTCGTTGCCTTGTTGCCTTGTTCCCTCTTGCCTCTTGCCTTCTTCCTGCGAATTACCAAACGAACCCATTGTACAGGGCCACTTCACAGCTCGGCCCAGAGAACTCCTTCAACTTCGGACTTCACTCCCGAGTCCCTTGACACTCACGTCCTGGGAGTGAGCATGACCGGTGAATCGGAGCGCTCATGACCCCCCGGCACGCGAAACTCGTCTCTTTCGTGTTCGATTCGGCGAGACGGCCCGCCGCGCTGGCTTTGGCCGGATACTGCGGCGTCGCGGTGGTGTTCTTCTTCCCCCTGCTGCGGAGGATAACCACGCACATTCTGGCGGACGATGTTTTCATCCGCCCCGGCCAGAGCGACGCATACAACTTCCTGTGGACGTACTGGTGGATCCAAAGAGCCGTCTCGATCGGCGAAAGCGTGCTGCACTGCCGGTGGGTGCTGCCGCCGACCGGAGCCAACCTGGTCTTCCACACCCACGTGTTGCTGCCGACCTTGCTGACTTGGCCGCTGGGCCGGTTGCTGGGTTCGGTCGGCGGGTACAACCTGATGGTCCTGCTGATGGTGGTGCTGGGGGCGTGGAGCTACGCCCTGTTCCTCCGCCGGACGTTGGACGTTTCCTGGCGGGCCGCCTTTGTCGTCGGGGCGTGTTTCGGTTTCAGCCCTTACTTTGTATTCAAGACGCATGCGCACCTCAACCTCATCGGCGCTTGCTTCTGGGCGAGCGCCCTGGGCGTGCTGGTGAACACTTACCGCACGCAGCGATTCAACCGGCCCCGCGCGCTGCTGTTCGCCGTTTTCTTGTGGGCCTCGTTCTGGACCTCGTTCGTCGAGTTCTTCATGTTGGTGGTGGTCTCGGTGGCGGTAGTGCTGGTTTTTGAGTTGCGCAACCTCCGTGGCGGAGAGGGAAGGATCGCTGCGCGGGTGCGGTTCTTTGTACCCGCCCTGGTGGGTGCGGTTTCGCTGGCCGTCCTGTTGGCGGCGCCGGACGTCGCCGCGGTGCGTCTGCCGGTGGCGGACCCGCTGGCGTTCCAGGACCTGCGTTGGTTCCCGCGACTGAGCGTGTTCGCTCCGCTGGGCACCTCCACGGTCTACGAGCACTGGGGGACCTTCATTCCCATTTCGTTCATGGTCCTGGCGGGGATCGGTCTGGCGCGCTGGATCCGTGGGAAGGAGCACGCTCTGCTGCCCATCGCGATTCTCGTGGTGGTCACTCTGATCCTGACCTTCGATCCGAGTCAAGGAGCGAGCACGGTCCTGCGCCGATTGCCGCTGGGAGGTGGGTTTCGCGTGTTCGCCCGGTTCTTCCCCTTCTTCTTGTTCTTCCTGCTGATGTTCGCCGCCCTGGGGTTGGACGCACTGCTGCGTCGTTGGACGTTCCGGGGCCGGCATGGGGTCATCGCCCTGCTGTTGCTCGCGGCGGCGGTGGAGTTGTACCCGTACCGCATGCAGCCGTCGCCGGTGAAGCAGTTGCCGATGGGTCCGGAGCAGCGTGCCCGCCTGGAACGCGGCCGGTTCGTGCTGGTCCTTCCGCACGAGATGCATCTTAACGTTCATGATACTTATCAGATCGCGCTGGACCTGCCGTGCGTACACCTCTCGTATCTGGCACGGGAAAGAGACCCGGTCCAGGCCTATCGCATGACGCATTTCCCGATGGTCTACGGGGCGGCTCCGGTGACCAGCGTGGCGGCGTTATACGAAGAGCTTCGGGCACTTAACATCGGGTATATTCTCATAGAAGACAAACGCGATCGGTCCGGCCTGCCCTTCCGCGGTGAAGCGGTCGCGGAGTGGGATCGGGAGGTGCTACTGCGGTTGGAATGAAGTCAAGAGACTCCCATTCCGGGTGAACCAGTACAAGAAAATAGTGCGCCCCACCCCGTGCAGTAGAGGGTGGGGCGCACCTCCCTGCGGACAGAACAAGGGGTAGCTGTTTTTGCCGGAAACAGCCACGCCCACGGAGATCAGGGTGGGGCCCGCCCCGAGGTGAGGCGGTCGTGGGCATCGTTGGTCTCAACCACGCAGAATCTCCTCCACTTGGCCTTGATCCACCTCCGTGATGTAGGGAATGCCGCTGATGTCCGCGGCCTCGCGGGTCAACGCCGCGATGTCGTCGCGTGCGATGTACTCCAACGAGAATTTCCGGCTCCCGCACATGAGCTGCCGAAGCCCCTGAGCCAGACGCTCGTAGTACGTGTACAACCCGATGGCCCCCGGCGGAAGGCGCTCGAACTCCGCGTCGCCGAGCTCCTTGCGTAGCTCGCCGGCGGTCACGAAGATCTCATCGATCGTGTTGCCGAAGCGCTCCACGTAGACCGGGAGCTGACCGTCGCTGATCGCGCGCCCGATGGTCTTGCCGACCATGGCCGCGGCGATCGGAGCGCGGGCCATCCCGATCAGCTTGACGTACGGTGCGCCCAGGGCCAGGCCTTTGAAGATCTGGTCCTCGAAAGTGAACCCGCCGGCCACCGCGATGGCGGGGACCTTGTACTTCCGCTCGGCCATGCGGCGGCAGTATCGGTACAGGAGTGAATGGAGCTCGACCGGCGGCACGCCCCACTCGTTCATCATGCGCCACGGGCTCATGCCCGTCCCGCCGCCGGCGCCGTCCACCGTAAGCAGGTCCAGCTTGTACTTGGCGGCGAACAGCACGGCGCGGGCCAAGTCGGCCGGCCGGTAGGCGCCGGTCTTCAGGAAGACGTACTTGGCGCCGGCCTTGCGCAACTCCTCGACGCGCTTGGCGAAGGACTCCTCGCTGACCATGCCGACGCGTGAATGGCGCTCGAACTCTTTGAACGCCCCGCGCTCGAAGGCCTTGATCGCGTGCGGATCCGTCGGGTTGGGCAGCACGACGTAGCCGCGCTCGTAGAGCATCTGGGCCTTCTTCAAGTTATTGACCTTAACTTCTCCGCCAATGTCCTTGGCCCCCTGGCCCCACTTCAGCTCGACGCACTGCACGCCCAGCTTGTCGATGGCGTACTCCTGCACACCGAGACGCGTATCCTCGAGGTTCGCCTGACAGATGATCGCGCCATAGCCCTGACGTTGGTGCTCTTTGTACAGATTGACGCGGCGTTTCAGATCGACCGTGTCAACCACCCGACCGTTCTTGATGACGGCTTCGGTGTCCATACCCACCACGTTCTCTCCGATGGTCAACCCCGTTCCGGCCAGGGCCGACCCGATCGCCAGGCCCTCCCAGTTGTTCTTGGCGATATTGGTCGAGCCGATGCCCGGAATGATCCACGGGTAGCGGAACTTGATGCCGCGGTCGTGGCCGAACATGACCTCCAGGTTAACCGCCGGAAAAATGGCTTTGTCGCTGTTGGCCTCGATGCCATGCGCCCCCACCGCGGTCCCCATGATGTTGAAGTGGGAGTAATCCACCGGGTAGGTTTTCTCGGCGGCCGTGGTGATCACGCCGAAGGGTTGCGGGTAAATGACCTCGTGCCCGCGATAGGCCGATTTGCCGATCTCGCACATGCCGATGCAGCCATCGACACAGGTCACGCACATGCCGGAGCTGGGCGTGACCGAGCCCTCGGTCCGGTTCTTGGTGAGCGTGGCGGCGGAACTGTTCACTCTCGAGAGCGTTATGGACATAGAGTCTACACCTCCGTTGGCTATTCCTTTCCAATCTCGCAGGCGACGCAGGGGTTCATGTAACACATCATGTCGTCGAACTGTTCTTTTTCGACGCACGGCGGACTCAGGTTCGCACAACCGCCACAAATGGCCTTGTCCGGCTCCGTGTACGTGCAGCGGAGCTGACAGGCCGGGCAGACGTAGATGCAGCCGCCACACAGCCGGCACTGCTCGGACTTGATGTCAAACGGTGTGCCGATGCTGCGATGCTCGCCGCGGTTGCGAAAGCCGATGGCTTTGGCCATCATCTGCTCCGCGCACATGCGCACGCACCGCCCGCACAGGATGCAATCCTCGTGCTCCTGGCGGAACCGCTGCCGGCTAACGCGGTGGGCCGAGGCGAGGTCCTGAATGATCTTGGACTGCGGGCACGAGGCGAGCAGGAGTTCCAGAATCATTTTCCTGGACCGCACGACCCGGGCCGACGCGGTCCGCACCTTAAGCCCCTCTTGTGCGGGATAGGTACACGAGCTGACCAGCTTGGCCTTCGGGCCTTCGCCGATCTCGACCACGCACAACCGGCACGCCCCGTAGGGCGAGAGACCGTCCATGTGGCACAGCGTGGGGATCGGGAAACCCAGGAAGCGCGCCGCTTCGAGAAGCGTCGTCCCTTCCTCGACGGAGACTTTCAGGCCGTTGATCTGCAAGGTCATCATGCCGATTCTCCCACGGGGATCGGAGGCGAGGCCTGGTCCTTTTGGGGCTGCGTGAATTCCAGGTCACAGCGCAGGCAGCGTCTGGCCTCGCGGGTTGCGTCTTCGACGGAAAGCGCCAGTTCCACCTCGCGAAAGCTGCGTTTGCGCTTTTCCGGGGCGATGACAGGTGGGTGGATCCGGTCGGCCTCCGCGAGTTCCTCCTCGCTGAGCAAGGTTGGCTCAACGTAGATGCGCGGCAGTTGGGCCGCGCCCGGCTGGCTCAGCTCCTCACCGCGCAGGAAACGACCGATCATCACGGCAGCCTTCTTGCCGGTGGCAATGGCCTCAACGACGGTGTTGGGACCCGTGACTACGTCTCCTCCGGCGAACACGCCTGGTCGGTTGGTGGAGAGCGTCTCTGGGTCAACGCGTATGGTCCCCCAGTCGGTGAGCTGAATACCCATCGAGGTGATGTAGTCGATGTCAGGAACATCACCGATAGTGACGATCAAGGTGTCTAGCGGGAAGACACGTTCCGTCCCCGGTATGGGCACGGGTTTCCGCCGACCGCTGGGGTCGACCTCCCCCTGCCGGTTCTTGAGGCATTCGATTCCCGCCAAGCGCCCTTCGTCGGTCAGGATTCGCACCGGCGTCGTCAGGGCTTCCAGGGCAACGCCCTCCTCCAGGACGGCCTCGATATCCTTGTCCTGGGCAGGCATCTCCTCGCGTGTCCGGCGGTAGAAGATGGTCACGCTCTGCACGCCTTCCTGGCGCAGGGCCACTCCCGCCGCGTCCACGGCGCTGTCACCACCGCCAATCACTCCGACGCGACCGCGCGCCGCCGTCCTGCCGCGAAGGTTAAACTCCTTGAGGAACTCAATGGCGGGGTAGACGCCGTCGACATTCTCTCCCTCAAGGTTCAGCTTTCGGCTCTTATGGGCCCCCAGGGCCAGGAAGACCGCCTGGAAACCACTCTCGAGCAGACCATCCACGGTAATGTCGCGCCCCAGGGCGGTGTGGCACTTGGCGGTGATGTTCTCGTCGAGGAGTGATTCGATTTCCTTCCGCAACGTGTTTCTGGGCAAACGGTAAGCGGGAATGCCGCTGACCAGCATCCCCCCCGGCCGGTCGTCCGCCTCGAAGACCGTGACCTTGTGGCCGGCCAGCGACAGGTAATGAGCCGCGGTGAGGCCGGCTGGGCCCGAGCCGATAACCGCGACCGCGGGCATGCCGCTTCCGGTGCTGGCGGCTTTGCTTGGCTTGTAGACCGTCGGATCCACACGGTCGGTGACAAACCGCTTGAGGGCGCGGATGGCGATGGCCTGCTTGCCTGCCGTAGCGCTACGACAATGACTCTCGCAGGGATGCGAGCAGACCCGGGCACAGACGGAGGGAAACGGGTTGGCTTCCCGGATGACCTGGTAAGCTTCTTCGTATTCGCCGCGGGCCAAGTGGGCAATGTAGCGCCACGCCTCGGTACCCAGAGGACAGGCCGCCTGGCACGGAGCCCCGACCAACTCCCGGCACACGAAGGCCTTGCACTTCTTGTGGCGGACGTGCTGTTCGTATTCATCATGGAAATACCGCAGCGTGCTCAACACGGGGTTCGACGCGGTCTGTCCCAGGCCGCACATGGTCGTGTCTTGCACGACGTGGGCGAGTTCTTCGAGCAGTTCCACTTGCGCAGGCGCCCCCTTCCCCCGGGTGATGTCGTCGAGGATCTCGTACATCCGCTGGGTGCCTTTGCGGCACGTGAAACACTTGCCACACGACTCATCCTTGAGGAAGTTCATGAAATACTTGGCGACATCGACCATGCACGTGCTCTCGTCCATGACGATCATGCCGCCGGAGCCCATGATCGACCCGGCCTGGCTCAGGCTGTCGTAGTCGATGGGCAAATCGAACAGGCGGGCGGGAATACACCCTCCCGAGGGTCCGCCGGTCTGCACCGCCTTGATCTTGGCCTTGCCCGGCGGGCCGCCGCCGATGTCGTAGACCACCTCTCCGAGGGTGGTGCCCATGGGCACCTCGACCAGGCCGGTGTTCTTTATCTTCCCGACCAGGCTGAAAACCTTGCAGCCGGCGTTGCCCTTGGTCCCGATCTTCGCGAATTCTCCCGCTCCGATTCGGAAAATGAGGGGGATGTTGGCCCAGGTTTCGACGTTGTTGATGGCCGTCGGTTTCCCGTTGATGCCCTTCTGCACCGGATAGGGCGGGCGCTGGCGCGGCTCCCCCATCTTGCCCTCGATGGAGCGGATCAGCGCTGTTTCTTCGCCGCAGACGAATGCACCGGCGCCGCGGACCACCCGGATGTCGAAGGCGTGACCGGTTCCCAGAATGTCCCGGCCCAGGAGGCCGAGTTCGTGGCACTGCCGCAGCGCGATGGTCAGGTGCTTGATGGCGAGCGGATACTCATTGCGGACGTAGACCACACCCTGCGTCGCCCCGACCCCGTAGGCGCCGATGATCATCCCCTCGATGATGCTGTGCGGGTTGCCCTCGAGGATGCTGCGGTCCATGTACGCGCCCGGGTCGCCCTCATCGGCGTTGCACACCAGGAATTTGCCCTGCCCGTTGGGCTGCTCGGCCAGAAGCTGCCATTTCAGTCCGGTGGGGAAACCGGCTCCGCCGCGCCCGCGCAGCTCCGAGCGCTTGACCTCCTGCACGATCCACTCCGGGCTCCCTCTGGACAACACGTCCGCGAGGGCCTGGTAACCCCCTTGGGCGATGTAGTCATAGACCCTGATCGGGTCTATCTTCTGGTTCATGCGCAGCAGAGCACGCTGCTGGTTCTTGAAGAACGGGATGTCGTCGCAGCTATAGAACCTCTCGCCGGTTACGGGGTCCCGATAGAGCAGGCTCTCCACATAGCCGCCTGAGAGCGCCGCCTCGATCACGCGGGGAACATCGCTCAGGGCGATCCGCGCGTAAAAGGCCTGTTGCGGCTCGGTAAGAATGAAGGGACCCATCTCGCAAAACCCATGGCATCCCGTAACCCGCAGCCCGACCTTCTCAATTAAGTGGTTATCGATGAGGTGTTTCTTGACAGCCCGCAGAATGCTGCTCGCGCCGCTCGCCTGGCAGGCCGTGCCGGCACAGACGACTATGCGCGGCCGGCTGTCATCCATGTCGCGCACGAGCAGAGTTCGCAAATCCCTCAGGTCATCTATCGAGGACAGCCTTTCCATCTTGTGACCCTTGTTGAACGACGCGGTCTGACCACCCGGGCCCAGAGAACCGTCAGAAGCCACCTCCATAGAGGTCCAGCATGTGCCCCTTGCAGCCGCGTCGGGAACAAATCTGCACGATGCCCCCCGCACGCACGATCATGGACACCATCGGGGCCGCGCACAGCGGACACGGCGCAGCGCTCTTCAAGGCCGCGTGGCAGTGCGGACAGAAAAAGTCCACCACCTCGTCCATGCGGATCCGATACTCCGACTCCACCGTGAAGCTGCCGTAAAGAGGGGACAGCCTGAGCCAGCCGTGCTCTCCTTCGGAAGACACGGTCACGCGGATGGACGGAGAACCATCAATGGGGTGATCGGGGTCCATCAGGCTGTGGTTGCACCGCGGGCAACTCACCGTGAGCACAAAATCGCGCAGATCCGCTTTCACTTCGGCGTCGTCGAGCCCGGCAAGAGTGTTCTCGATGATCGGCCTGACGCGCGTCGTTCGGACGTTGGGAAAGTAGTGACCGTCCACGACGACCACGGGGCCGAGCGCACACGCGCCCAGGCAGTTCACCGTCTCCAGGGTGAACTCCTTGTCCGGCGTCGTCTCACCGGGGTGGACGTTCAGTTGCCGGGCGAACGCTTCCTCAATCCGCGGCGCTCCCCGCACGTGACACGCCGTGCCCTTACAGACCAGACAAAGGTGCTTGCCGCGGGGTTTGAGGCTGAAGAACTTGTAAAACGTGGCCACCCCATAGACATCAACCGGCGAGCGGCCGGTGCGCTCGGCCACCAACTTCAGGGCATCGGCGGGCAGATAGCTGTACTTCGTCTGGATCTCTTCCAGAACGGAGATGAGCCCCTCTCCCTGGTCTTGGTGTTTGTCGATGATGCTCAGGACCTCGTCGGTTTTCACCGGTTTGCTCCGTGCAGGCGCGGGTAGTTTTCGTCAGGCTGCGCCGGTGGCGAAGCCGGAGAGGGACTACTCATAGTCTTCGCAATGCCAAACGCCCCCTTCAGGTCTCGGGTGTCTACAGCTTCGCCGATGCTCACAATTCATGCACAGCCCCGCGTACCTGGACACCTCCTCGGCGGCCGCGCTGAGTCCGGTCGGCGGACCGGCCGATGACGCAGGTCTCCTTCCCTCGGTGCACAGAACGGAGGCCACATAGTCATCAAACATCTCGCAAAACAACGCCGGTCCCCGGCGGGCCCGGTGGAAGCAGGTCGGGCTGTTGTTACACGTGGAACAAAGGCCCACCGTCTCCGTGCTTTCGGCCATGATCATGATGCCGGTCTCCTCTGTTGTGGGTGTCCCTGGCTCAGCGGAACTCCACCCACACGGGCGGACCGCCTAGCCGCAGATCCTTAATAACAATTGGTGTGCCAGCGGCGGCATTCGAGCTGAAAAGTCATTCCGGCCGGTCCAAGACGCGGATGGGCAAGGAGCTAACTTGTGTCCCAACGGGAGGATACGTTCGCGCGTCCCAACGGCCGGCAAGATCAACGGAAGGCCGGGTCGGCGTTGGCGGAGGGCACGGATATCGGGGAGATTTGAACCGCCGGGGAGAATGGCCCCGGTGCTGGACGTTTCAGTTCGACTCCGTCCCGTAAAGCTTCAACTTCTCCCGCAAGGTCTTGCGGTCGATTCCGAGGATCTCGGCGGCCTGCGTCTTGTTGCCCGCCACGCTGGCCAGTACGTTGCGGATGTGTTCCGCTTCGACTTCGGCCAGCGTACGCTCCAGCCCAGCCTCCCGCCCCACGGAGAACCGCATCGCCGAGGGCAGGTCCGGCACCTCAATCACGTTGCTGTCGGTCATGACCACCACGCGCTGGATGACGTTCTCCAGCTCTCGAACGTTTCCCGGCCAATAGTAGTTCTTCAGCACCAGCAATGCCGCGTCGGTGAAGCGCGGCACGGGACGGCCCAGTTCTTCCGCGAACTTCCGGGCAAAGTGGGCGGCCAACAGCAGCACGTCGTCGTTGCGTTCACGCAGTGGAGGCATCGAAAGCGTGATGACGTTCAAGCGAAAGAACAAGTCTTCTCGGAAAACCTCGTTCTTGACCAAAGCGCGCAGGTCCTTGTTGGTCGCCGCCACCACCCGCACGTCCACTCTGCGGGGACGCGAAGAGCCTACCATGTAGATCTCGCCGTCCTGCAACACGCGCAGCAATTTGGCCTGCATGGCCAGGCTCGTGTCACTGATCTCGTCGAGGAAAATGGTCCCGGCATCGGCGGTCTGAAAGAAGCCCGCGCGGGAGTCGCTGGCTCCGGTGAAGGCGCCCTTGATATGCCCGAACAGTTCGCTCTCCAGCAGGTTCTCGGGAATCGACCCGCAATTGACCGGCACAAACGGTGCCGAGGCCCGCGGGCTGCTATAGTGGATCGCCCGGGCCGCTAACTCCTTCCCCGTCCCGCTCTCGCCCGAGATCAGCACCGTCGCCCGCGTCGCCGCCGCCTTGCGAATCACCCCGAACACTTCCCGTAGCGCCGTCGACTCACCGATCAGACCGGGCAGCCCCGGCGATGGTTGCTCTGTACCGTCTTGCGAACTGCGCCGGGCCCTGAGCACGTCCAGGATGCGCCGGACCGCCGTGAGCAGTTCCTCGTCGGTAAACGGCTTGGTGAGATAGTCCTGCACCCCGAGCTTGACGGCGGTCACGGCTCCCTGAATCGTCGGGTACCCGGTGATCATCAGGACCTCGGTGTCCTTGAGGTTCTCGCGGACGTGCCGGGCCAGGTCGAGTCCGCTCACCTGGGGCATCTTCAGATCCGTGATCACCAGGTCGATCGCAGCGCTGTCCAGAAGGCGAATGGCCTCCGTCGCTCCCGGCGCCGTGAACACCTGATAACCGGCCGCTACGAGGTGTCGCTGAATGAGTTCCAGCGTATCGGGGGCGTCGTCCACCACCAGGACGCGTTCCTTTTCAGTTACGGGTGTCATCCTGACCTGTCTCCTGAGCTTCGGGTCGTGCGACGGCCGGCAAACGCACCTCAAACCGCGTGCCCTGCCCCGGGTGGCTCTGGACGTCAATCGAACCACCGTGCGACACGACGATCCCGTGCACGACGGCCAGACCGAGTCCCGTGCCCTCGCTGACGTCTTTCGTCGTGAAGAATGGCAAAAAGATCTTCGGCAGGACATCCTCGCTCATGCCGATCCCAGTATCTTGCACGACGACCGACACGGTGGAGCCGGTCACCTGCGTGCCCACCGTCAA
The DNA here is from genome assembly GCA_041480905.1 of Phycisphaerae bacterium. Classification (GTDB taxonomy): domain Bacteria; phylum Planctomycetota; class Phycisphaerae; order UBA1845; family UBA1845; genus JAAEQG01. The sequence goes on along the minus strand of JBGPAW010000031.1, from coordinate 151 downwards.
GGTTCCGCCGTCGGGCATCGCCTGCACCGCGTTGACGACCAGGTTGACCAGAACCTGCTTGAGCTGCGCCGGATCCGCGTGCAGATCGGGCATATCCGGCGAAAAAACGCGCACCACTTGAATGCCCCCCTTGGCACAGCGGGCTTCCAGG
>JBGPAW010000030.1:0-16173 GCA_041480905.1 Phycisphaerae bacterium | reverse complement strand
TCGGCAACGGAGGCCCCGAAAAACTTCACGCCGATCAGGCCGCAGACGGGTGCGGCCCCCCGCACCCCGATGGTGTTGCCCGCCGCCACCGCCACCCCCGCACACGAGGTGCCATGGCGCTGCCCGGCGTCCGGGCTGGGGTCATCGTCGGGCGGGTCATGGTCCAGGTCGAGTCCAGCCGCCCAGTTGGGATACAGGTCGGGATGCAGCTTCTCCACGCACTCGTCGAGAATGGACACGCGCACGGTGGGCGAACCCTGGGCGGTCGGGCCGTTGTCCGTGTCCCAGGCCGTTTCCACGTTGACGTCACTGTTGGGCTGGGCCCCTTTGCTCACGTCACCGTCGAGATGCCACTGGTGGCTGAGGTAATACGGATCGTTGATCGTCGGCGGGGCGTAGGGGACCTTCGGCAAGTAGAGGTCCGGTTCGGCGTATTCGGTCAAGTCGCGTTGTTCGTGCAGGAAATTGGCCGCGGCGATGGGATTGACCCTGCGAACATCACGGACCGTGAACAGGTAGCGATTCTCGCCCCAGGCGGACTTGCGCACGTCGCACTCCAGCACGTCGGCCCATTCCTCCACCTCGGTCTCGCTGACCCCCGAACGAAAACGAACCGCGATACGGTTGCTCGGGTACATCGGGATCTCGCCGTCCGGGCGATACAGCAGCGGCAGCGCGTAGGCCACCTCGGGAATATCCTCCACCGCCGACTCATCGACTCCCCGCACGACGTACAGTCCCCTTTCCTCTAACTGCTCCTCGAGACGTACGCATGATGGATCAAGGTCGTCCGGGATCAGGCCCGGAAGCAACCAGGCCGGGCGCTCGCGGACCTCGCGCCCCGCTGCCGGCTGGACGGCGACCACGAAGTCGGTGGCGGAAGCCCTCAGCGGGCGTGGTCCCTGGGCGTCATAGAAGTAGCCGGGCATGTCTGCCAATGGGGGCGCTGTTTTAACCGAGGCGCTGGTGGCCACACCCCAGCCGACCACGCCGGCCCATGCGGCGACAGACAAACTTCGAGTCATGGATATTGCCATTGGCCTGTTCCTCTTCGAGAGGGCTGGTTGATCGCGCAGACAAAAACGGCTGTACACTCTCACCCGATGGGCGCGTCGGCGGGTCTCAAGTCTTTCCCTTCCCGCGCAAGCCCGCTCAATGGCCAGTTTACGCGAATGCGGAGGCCATTTCAATCACAGTTTACGCATGAGAAGCAACTCGCGAACTTCACGTGGCCAAGGTCCACATGTCGGGAGAAAAGCCGTGCTTTACTTGCCGCTCTGGGTGGGGCGCGCCTGGGCATGCTAGGTCTTTCAGACGCCATGTCGGGTTTTGTAAGGCAATGTATCGCACCCGGATGGCGGCGCGCAGCAGCGGCGCGTTTTTTCAGGATACCAGGATATTGACGTGAGCACCGATTAAGGTTATCCTGGTTCTTGAGTTTGTGCGGCTGCGGCGGAGGAGAAGTCGAGAAGCATGGAGGGTATGCGCTCGGGCACGCCGGCCTCGTCAGCGGCTACGACAGACGTTTCGCCTCCCTTGACACCACGGCGAGAAGCCACGTGGTGTGCTGACGAGATCACAGCGCTGGGCCTCGGTCATCCGGCTGACGCCTTGACTCACCGTCGGCCTCATCCTCCACCTGAGCTTGCGTCGGAATATGACTGATTAACCAGGGGCATAGCCGCCCCGGAGCATACCGCTTTTACGCCCACCAAAGGAGGACTGACATGTTTCGATCGAAATGTTTTCCGAAGCGGAGGGAGGTATGGTTATTGACCGCCTTGACGGCGGCCCTCGTTCTGTCCGGCACGGCGACGGCGCTCCCGCCCGCGCCGCCTAATGACGAACCCGCGGCGGCCCAGGTTATCGGACCGGCCGTGCCCATTCTGGTCTACGGCACGACGGTGCTGGCCAACGACAGCATCCGGAACACCGGAATCGTCGGCGTCACCGGGTTCGATGATGGACCGGACGTGTTTTACAGCTTCACGCCGGGGACCAGCGGGACGTATCGGTTCCACCTGTGGCCCTGGCAGTACGCCCCGCTGCGTTCGTCGGATCGGCGCTTCGCGATCTATGTGTTCCAGGATTTGGGTGGGGGCAGCTACAACTTTATCGCGGGGGCCCGGGCGCCGGGAGACGCTCGGCCGGTTTACTTCGACGTCTCGCTCACCGCGGCCACCACTTACCTGCTCGGCGTGGATCACGACGATATCGCCCACGACAACTTCGAGTTCACCCTCGCGGTGGACCGCCTGAACCTGACCAACGCCGATACGTGTGCGTTGGCCATCACGCTACCGACGGCGCTGCCCGTGGTCGTACTGAACAACATTGACGGGGCCGCCAGCAACTACACGTTCAGCCAGGATGGCGGCCGCTGCGCCGTCTCCGGAGCCACGCCTACCACGGCCGCCGGCAATGACCACGTCTACCTCTTCCACCCCGTGGCCAGCGGTGACTACGCCATCGAGCTGGTCAGCAACAACTTCGACGGCGTGATCTACGTGGATGACTCCTGTCCCCCGTTCTTCCCCGACGGCTGCCAGGGGGCCTCGAACCACAGCACGGGGGGAACCAGCGGCGCCAGGCATGAGTTGGTCGTGGTCACGCTGGAGGCCGACACGGATTACTGGGTTTTCGTGGACAACGGCAGCACGACCGCTCTCACCGGGAACTATACGCTGATCATCGACGATGCCTTCTACTACGAGATCAACGAGATCGAACCCAACGATACGGCGGCGACGGCGACGTCCGTCTCAACGCCGCTCAACGGCGGACAACTCGTCGGTCCGGCGGACGAAGATTGGTGGGCCGTACCCGGTTCGACCGGCGACCGCGTCTACGCCTGGGCCAATAACGGCGGGTCGAGTAACAGCACGCTGGACACCGACCTGGGCTTCTACGCCGCCAACGGCACCACGCTGATTGAATTCGATGCCGAGGACGGCGATGGGGCCGACGCGCCCATCGAGGACCTGCGCTTCATCTATTCGACGACCTCGCCGGTCCTCGCCGGTGTCCGGTTCACCAGCGACGCCACGCACTATCTCCGTGTCACGGACACCAGCACCACCGGCACGGTCCATCGCTATCGCTTTCATGTCGGCGTGGAGCCGACCTCGCGCACGCCCGTGGAGGAATGCGAGCCGAACGACACGCTCGCCGGGGCCGGACGCAGCGCCAAGAACTTCTTCGCCGGGACCATCACCGCAGACGTGGACGTGGATGTCTACCAGTTCGAGGCCACCGTCGGCGATCGGGTCTTTGTCGCCCTGGACGGCGATCCGGAACGCGACGGGACGGGCAACACGGCACCCGCCAGCGATCCCAAGGTGCTTGCCGCCAAACTCGTGCTGAAGGATCCGGCCGGCGACATTTTGATCAGTGACATCAGCGACAGCAACTCGATTCAGTCCGCGCCCGATTATCCTGCGCAAGGTGGGTTCTTCGTGGCGCGTACCACCGGCACCCACTACGTCGAAGTCTCACGCGGCGACTTGTCGCAATTTGGACCCGAGAGGACCTATCACCTGGCGATCTTCTTGAACGACGCCGCACCGGCCTTGGTCGACGAAACGGACCCCGTCCTTACCCTGACGCCCGACTACGTCAACGACAGGATTGCCCTGAACGCCACGGATAACGCGGCGGGCGATTCGGGCATCTGCAACGTCGAGATCATCGATAACGAGAACCTGCAACTCACCGGATCGTTCACGCCACCGGCGGGCGAGGTCAACCTCACCATCGAGCTCGTGGACCCCAACACTAACGGGTTTGGCAAGGTCCTGGTCACGGATTGCGAAGGGAACACCACGTGTGCCATCGCCAGCATCGACGTGTACGATCCGACCTGCGAGGGATTCAACTTCGCCCCGCGCGTGCTTAAGAGCCTGCCTGGGCCGATCCACGTTCCGGACAACACTCCGGCGGGGACCAACGGCCTGATCGAGGTGACCGAGGCGGGCACGATTTACGACGTCAACGTGACCGTGTGGATCGAGACCGTTAACCCCAACGACATCGACCTGTACCTCGAAAGCCCGGCGGGGACGCGCGTCGAGCTGGTCACGGATCGGGCCAGCAGCAGCGCGTTCGACATCCTCGATGCCACGTTCGACGATGCAGCGACCGACTTTTTGCCCACGACCAGCACTGCTGAACCGTATACGGGCATCTGGAAACCGGAGGACCCGCTGGGTCTGGCCAAGCTCAACGGCGAAAACGCCCTGGGTACCTGGAGGCTCAACGTCATCGACGACAGTACCACCGAGAGCTTCGGGGCCCGGCTGGTCAAGTGGAGACTGAACATAAACGCAGGCTTCTCCGGACCGGAGACGTTCGCCGGGACGGCCAGCGACGTGGTCGGCGCGGGCGGCATTCAGTCCGTCGTGTTGACCGATCCCGACAACGTGCAGCTCAACCTGCCCCCGGGGTTCATCCCCGGCGACCCCGTGGTGCAATATACGGTGACCCTGATCGACTCAACGCTGAATGGCTCCGGCACGGTGCTCGTGACCGATACCTCGAATAACACTTGCACCAGCGCGGTGACGCTCAACGGCTTCGTGGACACCGCCGGACCAAGTAACACCGCCCAGGTGACCAGGGATCTGATGTACGGTGCCGAAGTCCAGGCCAACGTTCCGCCGGGCGACTTCAACGGCGTGGTCTCGACCCTTAACGTGTCCGACACGTTCATGGTCGGCGAGGTGGAAGTGGACCTGACGGTGGATGCCAAGGACCTCGGGCGGATGGCGGCCAAGCTGACCCACGCCGGCGAATTTGCTTCACTCATCAACCGCGTGGGGATGGAGGAGCGGGCGTCGGCCGGGTTGACCAAACCCGTCATCGAGGTTACCCTCGACGACGACGCGCCGGTGGCTGACGACGCTCACCTCGAACCGGCGCTGGGCACGATCCCCTTCCTGGGTCTGCACCAGCCCGATGGCCGCGGCGACTACTTCGGCGACGGCATCACTTCCGACACGCGCGAGAACATGCTGCTGCAACTGGGCGGGCTGAACGCGGCCGGTTCCTGGGAGATGTTGGTGGGCGACTTCCGCTTGCTCTCGCCGGTGCGGTCCACGTTCCGACGGTGGGCGATGACCCTCAAGAACCCGTGCGGACCGGAATACTACGTCGGCACGGCTCGGGACGCGTCCCCGGGCACGGGCATTGCGACAATAGCTTTGGCGACGGGGGCCACCAACTTGACCGTGCTCGCGTCCTTCGCGCCGGGCGCGGAAGCGGTGGACTACCGCGTTGCTCTGGTCGATCCGACCCAGCCGGGCAGCGGAACGCTGAAGATCACCGACGTGGCCGGCAACATCACGACCGTGCCGATCGGTCTGGCGGCTGCCTCGCCAGACGTAAACCTGCCGGTGATCTCGGGAGGTATCGATCCGGAGACGTTGGAGTTCGAAGGCACGGCCACGGACAATCAGGCCGGTGATTCGGGAATCGCCTCCGTCACGCTGACACCGTGGTCGGATAACTTGCAGATCGTCTCGCTGTCCCCCGATCCGCCGAACGGGGCAGGGAGCGTGACCTTTGTCGTCGGGCGGATCAACCCCTTGGCCAACGGACGCGGGTACGTCCGGGTCACCGACACGTGCGGTTGGCGGTCCCACGTACTGGTGGACATCGACGGGCTGGCGCCGCTGTGCGCGGGCTCTCGCGGGCATACCAAGCGCTACCTGAGCACGGACCTGCCACAGGCCATCCCCGACAACAACGCGGCGGGCGTCTCCTCCAGCATCGTGGTCAGTGACGTGGACGTGGTCAGCGACGTGAACATCACGTTCAACATCACGCATGCGTTCGACGACGACATCGACATGACGTTGACCAGCCCGCAAGTCATCAGCCTGCTCTCGGACATCGGGAACCTGGGCAACGATTTCATCGACACGACGCTGGATGACGAAGCCGCGGCCCCGATCCCGGACCTCGAGTCCGAAGTGCCGTTCACCGGCTCCTATCAACCCGAGGCCGGGCCGGCCCTGTTCGTGCTCGACGGCGTACCGGCCAACGGCACGTACATCCTCAAGGTGGTCGATGACAAGCTGAACGACACGGGCACGTTCGAGAGCTGGTCGTTGACCATCACGTCAGCGACGTTCCCCGAGCGCTACGACGGGCGGGCCGAGGACGGGGCGCCGCTCGATTCGGGCATTTGCAGCATCACACTGCTGCCCGCGACGATGAACCTCGTACTGACGTCGGATCCATTCGACCCGGGCGATGCCATCGTGCGGTACTCGGTGGCCCTGACCGCGCCGACCATCACGGGCTTCGGCACGGTGCGGGTGACCGATTGCGCGGGCAATCTGTGCGAAGTGCCCGTGGCGCTCGGCTGCGCTCACGCGGACTACGACGCCGACGGAGACTTGGACATCGCCGACTATGACACGTTCCTTTTCGCTTTCGGAACCACCAGCCCCACGGTGGATTTGGATGGCGACGGCATCGTGACGCTACAGGACTATCAACTCTGGTTGGCCTGCTACCGCGACTACGTCGGCAACCCCCTGGCTGATCCTCCGGTGCATAAGAAGCCGCGGCCGTGGCCGGGACCGGAACCGCAGCCGCAACCGCAGTTCGAGGCGGAGGTGGGAGCGGCCTCGCTGGCTCCGGATATGACGATGGCGGAATAGTCAGACGTCGTTCGCGGGATGGACTCAAGCGGGTCCGCCGACCGGCCATCACGGCCTAATCGGCGGACCCGCCCATTAGCGCGGGCCCGCACGAGTGCCGGCGGCGGCGGATGACAACGTGAGCCTATTGCGGGCGAACATCGCCCTGGTAGCCGTAGAGCGGCACAGCCTGCTCGTGAACCTCGATCTGCGACTCCGCCAAACCCGCACTCAATCAGGGCGGCTACCAGGGCCTGTGGGTCCCGGATTTCGGTTTGGCACTCGACAAAGTGGCTCATGAGAATCCTCCGTTGGCCTTTGGGAATCGTGCCACCCCCTCCCGGAACGGTCCCGGTTCCCCCTGGTCGTTTCCGGCCGGGGATGGCATACTGGGTGTAGCCTGTGAGAGATGATGGCCGCTGGCCTGGAGCAACAGCATGCCCCGGAATCTGCATCTCCCGGATGATCCGCTGTCGCGCTTCCGCGAACTCTACGATGCGCTGAATGCCGAACGCGGGTGGTGGAGTGACGCCTCCCCACTGCGCTTCGCCGCGGTCAGCGCCCTCACCTGCCCCGGCGACCCGGCGACTGTCGCCGCGGCCATCCGCAGGACGGCCGACGAGATCAAGGCCGAATCGGGCTGGTTCGGCGCGTTGAATTCGCAGCTCCGCTTTATCGTGGCCGCCCTCCTCGTGCTGCACGAGGACCGCGTCGTCATAAGCCGGGGGGTCGCGGGCGGCGATTGGACGCCGTGGTACGAAGCCCTCCGGCGCACCGCCATGAACCGGACGGGGGCCGCTACCGTAGCCTGGGGGCTCAATCTGTTCATGCGGCAGGGCCTGGCCGCCTGGATGCAGGCTTGGCCTGGGCCAGTTGGTCTTGACCCACCGGCCCCGCAGCTCACGCCGTCCCGTGCTCCTCCAGCGGCGTTGCCCACATCCGCGTCCAGCCAACTGGTGACGGTTCTGGCAAACATGGTGTTCACCGCAAGACAGGAGCGATGAAGGGCGCGATGAGCGAGGCGGAGTTGCACGTGCTCCGCGCTCGGCTGCAGGGTGGCATCCGCAACAAGGCGCAGCGCGGCGAGTTGCACATGCCGTTGCCGGTCGGCCTGGTCTACGATCCGCAGGGCCGGCTGGTTCTGGATCCCGACCAACAGGTCCAACAGGCCCTGCGAACCTTCTTCCAGGTCTACGAGCGGCAAGGCACGGGCCGGGCCGTCGTGAAGTATTTCGCCAAGAATGGTTTGAACTTCCCGCGTCGCTTTCGGGGAGGCCTCCACAAGGGTCAGTTGGCCTGGGGGCCGCTGGGTCACTCGCGGAGCCTCCAGGTGCTGCGCAATCCCCGTTATGCCGGCGCCTTCGTCTTCGGTCGCACCAAGGCCTGCCGGCGGTCGACCGGACGGGGTGGCTACAAGCCCCAGCCGCAGGAGAAGTGGCAAACCCTGATCCCCGATGCTCATCCCGGCTATATCAGTTGGCAGCAGTACCAGGACCACTTGCAGACCCTGCACGCCTGCGGTCGCGTCCATGGGCAGGATCGCCGTCACAGCCCGCCCGGGCAAGGCCCGGCCCTGCTGCAAGGGTTGGTGGTCTGCGGGGTCTGCGGCCGACGCATGACCGTGAAGTATCACTGCCGGCAGGCGACCCTGGTGCCGGACTACATGTGCCAACACGAGAGTACCGAACACGGGCAGGCGATCTGCCAGCAGGTTCCCGGCAGCGGCGTTGATCAGGCCGTGGGCGAGTTGTTGCTGGAACTGGTGCAGCCGGTCACGTTGGAGCTCGCATTCGCCGTGCAGGCCGAATTGCAGACCCGGCTGGAGGAGGTTGCGCGCCTGCGACGGCAGCAGCGCTTCTACGTGGCGACCGGAAACCGGCTACACTTATCCTACACTTTTGACCTTATACCCGACCTCAGCTCCTCACACAATACGTCCACCGGCACGAACGATAGCACGTCATCGCCCGGCGCGCAAGTCGGGCGACGGTCACGACCTGAAGCAGGGCATGATAGTTGACCAGAGGGGATCGTTGAGGATGCGCGGCGACGTGGAGGAAGTCTCTCTCTGGGGGCCACAGGGTGAGATTCACGGGATCAGCCGCTGACGATGAAGGATTCCAGGCGGAGCCCGCCAGGCGCGATTGCGGTCGAGCAGCCGATTCTGGTACAAGAGCGATAGCGGAGGCGCTACATGGGAAATCCCGGATTGATGAGCCGCACCGACATCCGCAACGTCGCCATTATCGCCCACGTCGACCATGGCAAGACTACGCTGGTCGATCAGATGCTGCGCCAGTGCGGCCAGTTCCGTGCCTCCCAACTCAAAGGTGAGCGCATCCTGGATTCCAACGACCAGGAAAGAGAACGGGGCATCACCATACTGGCCAAGAACATTGCGATCCGCTACCGCGACACCAAGATCAACCTCATCGACACGCCGGGCCATGCCGACTTCGGCGGCGAGGTCGAGCGCGTCCTGAAGATGGCCGATGGCTGCCTGCTGCTCGTCGACGCGTTTGAAGGCCCCATGCCTCAAACCCGCTTTGTGCTGCGGAAGGCATTCGAGTGTTACCTGCGGCCGGTCGTCGTGATCAACAAGGTCGATCGCGTCGACGCGCGGCCCCGGGACGTTTTGGACGAGGTGCTCGATTTGTTTATCGAGTTGGGGGCCGACGATGCGGCCCTGGAATTCCCCACGGTCTACACTTCGGCCACACAGGGATACGCGACCCTCGACCTCCGCGAGGTCCCGGACCACATCTTCGCCCTGTTCGAGACGATCATCGCGTACGTTCCGCCGCCCGAATCGCAGCCCGAGGCCCCGCTGCAGATGCTCGTGACGACGCTCGATTACAGCGATTACGTCGGGCGCATCGGCATCGGGCGGGTCTTCGCCGGCACCATACGGAGCGGGCAGGAGGTGGTGCTCATTCATCATGACGGGTCGCAGACCCGCGATCGGATCGGCGAACTCCACACCTTCGACGGACTCGGTCGCCAGAGAACCGACGCGGTCGTCGCCGGTGACATCTGCGCCGTGGTCGGGCTGCAGCGGGTAGACATCGGTTCCACCATCGCCGACCCCGAGCGCCCCGTACCCCTGCCGATCATTCGCATCGACGAGCCGACCCTGCACATGACCTTTCGCATCAACGACTCACCGTTCGCCGGACGATCCGGCCGATTCCTGACCAGCCGAAACCTGGGCGACCGACTCGAAAAGGAAGTGCAAAGCAACGTGGCCCTGCACGTCGAGTCCGGTCACACGCCGGAGGAGTTCCACGTGTCCGGGCGCGGGATGCTGCACCTGTCGGTGTTGATCGAGAACATGCGCCGCGAAGGCTTCGAGCTGGCCGCCGGGAAGCCGAAGGTCATCTTCCGCGAACTCAACAGCCGCAAGACTGAACCCATCGAGTTGTGCGTGCTCGACATACCGGCTCAGTACCTCGGAACGGTCATGGAGCTGATGGGGCCGCGGCGCGGCATCTGTCGCTCCATGGAGACGCGCGGCGACAGCACGCATCTGGAATTCACCGTGCCGGCCCGTGGCCTGATCGGGCTGCGCAACCGTTTGCTGACGGCCACCAACGGCAATGTGGTCATGCACCACAATTTCTATGAATACGAATACTTTCGCGGAAACATCCCCGGGCGGACCAACGGCGTAATGATCGCCAGCGAGGCGGGTCAGGTGAAGGCCTACGCCCTCAACAACCTGGCCGACCGCGGGCAGTTCTTCGTCACGCCCGGGGAGGCGGTGTACACCGGCCAGATCGTCGGCGAGCACTGTCGCGAGAACGACATCGAGGTCAACGTCTGCCGGGCGAAGAGGATGACCAACATCCGTGCCGCCGGTGCGGATAAGACCGTCGTGCTCAAACCCCCGCGGGCCCTGCCGCTCGAATTGGCCCTGGAGTTCATCGCGGACGATGAACTGGTCGAAGTGACCCCCGAAGCCATCCGCGTCCGCAAGCGCCACCTGACCGAGGCCGAACGCCGCCGGGCGATCCGCAAGCAGCTCTGATCACCGCGCGGTTTTGCGCCCGAAGGCTCCACCGCCTACAAACGCGGGTGTCCGTAACGTACGGACTCAGCGGGACTTGTCGTCACTGGGCGATGCAGGACTCGAACCTGCGACCGTCGAATTAGAAAGCAGTACATCCCATTGTAAGGGGTTATCTCCACTACACTTATAGCCGTTTTTCGGGCGTCAGTGAAGGTCGCAGAGTCGCAACCGAGTCGGAGCACACACGCTCCAGGGAGCGAACAGAGTAGAAACTGACGCCCGGACTGAAGCTGGAATACGGGGACGACTCGCCAGCCCCGGGAGGGCATGATCGCAATGCGGCCCGGCGCCTTGAGACTCAGGATGGCGCCGCAACCACAGCCGCCTCAACGCCTTGAGCATGGCGGTCTCAAAGTCTCGCGTTCTCCGGCCTGCCACCCGTCAGCCCTCCTCCTTCTCAGGCTCGTCGTCCTGCGGATCCCAGCCCGGCAATGCGAGGCCGACCATCAGCGAGTTGTCCATCCTGTTGGCGTCGCTCACACACTCCTCGTGGTCGTCATAGATGCACGGAACGACGCTGCGGTCGTCCGTATCCACGATGATCCAGGCGTTGAACGGCTTTTCGGGCTCCTCGAAGCCGTCCGACGGATGGATCAACTCCATATCCCGGTCGCACCCCCCGCAGACCGGGATCCCCCGGTCGGCCAGGTCCGCGTACGTCCAGTCATCGATGGACAGGGTCCGCGAGCAGTTTGGGCACTTCCAATACATCTGGGGCATGGCTGTTCTCCGTTCACCACTTCAATCGCGGCAGCGTCCGCGATCATCTCTCTGGTGCTTCCCAGTCGATCGCTGTGGGCCAGGAATGGCCGTTGACGCAGCACACGCGCGGAGGGTTGTCCGATCCCTCCGGCTCACCCTCCTTCTGGTGGGCGGTACGCTGCTCGTCCCACCAGACTTCGGTCCACCCGCGGTACTCGACCGAAACTCCGGGGCCCGGCACGCCGTTGAACTCGGCGCGGCCCATCAAACGCTCCACGGTCCCGTGCGCGGGCTCACCGCATTCGGGACAAAACGGCTCGTGTAACTTCATCCGGATCCTCCGTTTCCTGCGTTACGGTTCGTGTCCGCCGCCCGCCGGTTCGTCGACCGGGCACGAATCGTCGTGGGTCATCACGTACTCGTGGCACAGCTCACCGTCCCGGTCCCGCGATAGCCGACTCTCGTCGCAGCCGTCCACGTCGTAGTCTCGGACCTCGACCACCACGCCCGGCTTGAACACCTCCACATGGGCCACGCCGCCTTCCACGGTCACCCGGATATCTGCGCGCATGAGCGTACCTCCGTTGGAAAAAACGCCGTGCACAAGAGGGGGAATGAACGCCTTAGCGTGAGGCGTCCGTCATTCAGGCAGGTTTGCCGTTCGACTTGCTGCGAAGCCTGGACGCTTCGATGTGGCCGAACTCGGCCATGTCGGGCATGTTGAAGCGCCGGACGAACGCGAACCGCATGCCCCTTGATGCCAGCTTGACCGAGTGCGCCTCGCCGATGATCTGCCCTTGTTCCACGACCCAGTGGGTGAACTTGGGATCGGAAACCAGGGGCTGGCCCGGTCCGACCAAGACGGCGGGGGCGTTCACCGCCTGGCTCAGGCCGCCCAGAAAGTCGGCCATATTCTGCTGCTGCTCCTCCCGAGAGATGGGATCGGATTCGCAAGCCGGGATCGGCCTGCCCATGACCTTGACCTGCTCAGCATCCGGTTCAATGACCACCCGGCCGTTCTCGTCGCCGTACCATTCGATGTACGGCTGGCCGGTGGTGTAGTCGTGGGGCGGCAACCCCGCGGTGATGTCGCCGACCTTGCCGGTCTGCGTTTCCGCGAAGCCGTCCATGTAACTGGCCACGGTCGGATCGTCGTTGGTGCCGTCGCCTTGAAAGCGGATCTTCGCGCCGCGGATGTCGCGGTGGAAGTTGCCGTCCAGATTGAAGGTTACCTTATCCTTCATGCCACCGAACCGCATCCACCCGGTGACCTTGCCGGGCGTGGTGTTGTCCAGCTCGCCTTCAATCAAGTGTTGTGTGGGTCTCCATGCCATGATTTCACCTCGATTCTGGCGTGAGATGGCACGCCTCACCAGGACGGCGTGCCCTTGGGTTTATTTCTTACTCCCTTGGCTTCCAGAACGACCAACCGTTCGTTACGCCACCGCCCCGTCCCAGGTTGTCGGCCTGGCCGGGATCTTCAGCAGCGGATTCATCCTACTCTCCTGGATGGTCATCTTTACCGTGCTGAGCGCCGTGGGCGGTTCGCTGGCGCACACGGCCCATGTTCTGGACTCGCTCCCCCCGGCGGGCCGATAGATCCCCGCGCCGATCGCGCCGATGATGGAAATCGTCCCCATCTCACTCCATCCGCTGCCGGAGAGACGCTTCCTTCCGGTTCCGCGCAACGTCTGAACCAAGCGGTCAGTTCAGTCCAGTACCACCCGCCGCTTGAGCCGCCCGGTGAGTTGGCTGAGCTGGTCGGGATCGAGGATGTGATGCTTGAGCACCTGGCAGGCCCGGCTGAGCTTGTCGGCCAACGCGGGCTGTTGGGCGAGATCCTGGCCGCTCAGCCCGGCGATCTGCTGCTTGAGTCGGGCCAGCTTGGTGGCCGCGTCGGCGTCGCCGAACACGTTCATGGCATGGAAACGGTCGATCCGATCCCGGATCGCCGTAAGCGTCTTGCCGTGGACCTGGCCCTTCTCGGCGATGACTTGGTCGCAGAACTCGGCCACCTCCCGGCGGAACCCGAGCACGTATCCTTCCACGAACTGCTGGCACTCGCGGCGCAGGTTGGCCTCCATGAGTTGGACCTGCTCGTCCCGGACCCGCCGCTGCTCCAGTTCCATCTCGATGTCCTCGACGGGCGTGAGCTCGGGAGCCCCAGTCACCTTGAAAGCGTGCCACGACAGCCCGAATTTGCCGGGCAGGGCCATCGGCAGCGGATAACACACGTCGGGAATCTCCGGGTGCTGGGCCTGCCACGTGGCCCGCAACTGGGGGTAATCGGCGAGGAACTGCTGGACGGCGGCGTCGAACTCGCTCTTGAGGGTTTCGAGCTGCTCGATAACGGTCTGGACGTTGTTCCAGGGCACGAAGTGGGCGTTGGCCGCGGCGAACGGCCGCGAGTGCTTCTCCAGCACGTGGCGGGCTTTCTTTTCGATCTGGCCGAAGACTTGGCGGGTCTGCTCCGGGTCGAGCAAGTCCTTGGTCCCGAACGACGCCAAGGCCTTGGCCTGAATCCGGTCCTGGGTCAGGTTCAACTCGTCGGGGTCATTACCGGCCCGGCAACTCCAGTATGAGCACCGGATCACGAACAACATGCCGAGTTTGTACAGATTGATGGGCTGGGCTTCGGCGTCGCCGTTGGCGACGCTGGGATGGACACTGGAAAGGGTCAGGACGTTCATGGGTACACTCCAATCATAGCTGGCGACGATTCGACGGTTGGGTTGACGAACGCAGACACGTGGGGCACGAGGGGTGGGCGGGACGATTGGCCGGTCCGATGGCCGGGTATCCGGGGCATGACTTGCCGCTCTCCGACCGGATCGCGGGGCTGGCGAGCGGAGTGTCAGCAAATCCACATCGGCGAACGGACGACATGAAAAGGGGCTACTCGTGCGAGCAGCCCCGACATGCGATCCGATGGCTGTCCGGCGGCAAGCACTATGACTTGCGTCGGAGCAGGAGAAGGCCGACCGCGACTAACCCGAGGGTGCCGGGTTCCGGGACAATCGGTGCAGTCGACACCACACGGGTGGGGTCGTCGCCGCTCGGCGAGAGCGTTTCTCCGAGGCTGCCGTGGTTCGCCCGGGGGCAGGAGTCGAGCACGTATTGATCCGCGAACTCCTCGTCAAACCGCCAGTACCCCCTAAGACCAGAACTCGCAGGATCCACCGTCGTGTTCCAGTTCGCCGAGATTTGCTCCGGGGAGCGCTTGTAGTCCCAGATCCTGATTTCATCGAGGTCGCCTTCGAAGAACTGCTCGAAGTTTCCCCGACTGCCGAAGTAGAACGGCACGTCCGAGTTCAGGATGTGCGATGATCCCAAGTCCCGATGAAGGTCCGGCTGACCATCGATGTAGAGGTCGAAGTCTCCGCCATGCTTGGCCATCGCAACATGATGCCAGGCTCCGTCGGTAACGGAGGAATTGCTGGGTACCTCCGTGATACCAGGCCAGCGATAGTAGAAGACGATCTTCTCGCTACGCGTAATCACCCCCCACTCACCGGTGTACGCTGGTGCAGGACCGAGTTGATCAATGATGTATCCTTGGTTGTCAGGAGAATCGTACTTGGCCCAGAACTCGATTGTGACGTAAGGCAGGTTCCTGAAATCGGCGTTGTCAAAGAGCTTCACGCTGTCGTTCCCGTCGAAATGCAGGGCGTTGCCAGCTACCGTGCCCAGGGCGTTCGTGGCCGACAGACCCAGAACACAAACCACCACAACATAACAATTCAGTCGTCGCACCGGCGTGTCCTCCTCAAAGCCAACGGGGCCTCCCGTCGGCTAAAGCGTTCCAGCCGCACCACCCGGCCTGGAACAAAAAAAGAGAGCCGCCTTCCAGCGTCTCTCTCGTCGCCTACCCGCCCGAGCCCCACGCTCGGACACCACCCGCACCGTTAAACCAGTTTACACGCCCGCGTTGCCGATATCTATGAGGGTTTTCCCTTAGAGCCGGGCTGGGCCTGGGGCCTGCCCGTCCAACAACGGGCGTCTCACACGGCCACCCGCCGTTTGCGGGTTGTACTGTTTATAACGGAAATACCGGCCCTTGGGCCGCGATCACTGGCGGGTTTCGTGTGTCGATCCAGCCACTCCGTCATGGCCGCCACCCGCTCCGGGTCCGTCTGCGACAGCGGTCGGACCTCGGCGACCGCCTGCAACAGGTGCTCGGTGCGCAACTCACTCCCAGCGTGAAACGCGCGTTTCAGCCCGGTGATGACGACTTGCTCGATGTCCGCGCCGGAGTACCAGTGCGTCGCTGTGGCGAGCGCACCCAGATCGAAATCTCCAGGTTTCCGTTTCCGGAGCCGGAGGTGGATGGCCAGAATCTCGCGCCGCTCCGGCTCGGTCGGCAGGTAAACGCCGAACACTTCGTCGATCCGGCCCTTACGCGTGAACTCCGGCGGGAGCACCTGGACGTTGTTGGCGGTCATGATGACGTAGACCGAGCAGGTGCGTTCGGACATCCACTTGAGCAGCGTACCGAACGCCCGCATCCCGGCACCCGAATCGCCATCCCGGCCGACGGAGCCGAAGCCTTTCTCGATTTCGTCCATTTGCACGACGCAGGGGGCCATCGCCTCAATCTGGTGTAACGCGTCTCGCGTGTTGGCCTCGGTTTCGCCGACCCACTTGCTCATCAGGCAGCCGACATCGAACTGGATGAGCGGCAGGCCGAGCTCCGCTGCCGCCGCCAGGCTGATGGCCGTCTTGCCGCAGCCCGGGATTCCGGCCAGCAGCAGTCCATGC
>JBGPAW010000029.1:0-16377 GCA_041480905.1 Phycisphaerae bacterium | reverse complement strand
CGCCCCATGATGTACGCCGACAGCACCACCCCCTGACCGCCGAAACCGGTGACGCGAATCTCCGTCTTATTCATGGATCCATCCTCCCTCCGGGGGCATGGGCACGTATTTTTCGCCGAGGGTCTTCTGGTAATGCGTGTGCATCAGTTCGAGGAAGGTCGGCTGCTCCTCATCGACGAACTTTCCGCAGATGATCTTGCCCTGAAAATCAATCCCCACTTCGCGCGGGTCGGCGCCGTGGTTGATTTCCGCGTGATCGTGGTAGAAGCGCATCAGGTCGAATCCCGTGCCGAGACGGTTGAGCCGCGCGTACAAGGTCGAGCAGGGGGCGATGACCTCAACGAAACGGAAACCCTTACGCTCGATCGCTTCCTTGAACGAGCGGGTCAGCCGGCGGACGTGCAGGGAGGTCCAGCGGGCCACATAGGTCGCCCCGCAGCTCGCCGCCAGATGTGGGAGGTTGAACGGCGGCTCGAAGTTGCCGTAGGGCATGGTGGAGGTCCGCGCCGTCAGCGGCGTGGTCGGGGCGTTCTGCCCGCCGGTCATGCCGTAGATGAAGTTGTTCACCAGGACCACCAGAAGGTCCATCCTCCGCCGCGCGGCGTGGATGAAGTGGTTTCCTCCAATCCCGACGAGGTCTCCGTCACCCGAAAACACGGTCACCAGCAACTCCGGGCGTCCCAGCTTGAGCCCGGTGGCGAACGGGATGGCCCGCCCGTGGGTGCTGTGGAAACTGTCCAGTTTCATGTAGCCGGCGACCCGCCCGGTACAGCCGATGCCGGAAACGATCGCCGCCTTGTCCACGTCCACGCCCGACTCTTCCAGCGCCGTCGCGTAACACTTGAGCACCGTGCCGATGCCGCAGGTCGGGCACCAGATATGGGGCATCCGATCCATCCGCAGATAGGGATCAACCGGATGTTCGTCGTGGGTCACCGCGGTATCTATGGTGGAGTTCGTGATCGTACTCATGCTACTGCCCCCAGAATGGCCTCCACGATTCTCTCAGGATCATGTACTCCGCCGCCGCCGTGGGGTACGAGGATCGCCGGGGCCTGCCCCTCGGCGCATCGCTGCACCTCCAAAACCATCTGCCCGTAGTTGATCTCGGGCACCACGAAGGCTTTGATCTTGCCCGCCAATTCATGGATTCGCCGTTCCGGGAACGGCCAGGCGACGATCAGCCGGAGCATGCCCACCTTGGCACCCTGACTTCGGGCCATCTCCATGGCCATCTGGGCCACCCGTGCCGTGATCCCGTAGGTGACCAGGACAATGTCGGCTCCCTCCGTGCCGTCCTCCTCAAAACGCACGATCGCGTCGGCGTTGCGCCGGATCTTATCGACCAGCCGCCGGACGCATGTCTCCTGGCATTCCACGCTCATCACCGGATAGCCCCGCTCGTCGTGGGTCAGGCCGGTGGTGTGGAACCGGTAGCCATCCCCGGCGCGGACGAATTCCGGGATGTCCCGTCCGTTCACCCGATAGGGAAGGTACTCTTCGGGGGGTTCCGAGCTGAGCCGGCGCGGCACGACGTTGATCTCTTCCGCTTTGGGGATGACCACCTTCTCGGTCATGTGTCCGACGCACTCGTCCATCATGAGCAGCACCGGAACCCGGTACAGCTCAGACGAATTGAAGGCGTCGATGGTCAGGTCGAACGCCTCTTGCGGTGATTGGGGGCAGAAGGCGATGAGTTCGTAGTCACCATGCGACCCCCAGCGGGCCTGCATCATGTCGGCCTGCCCCACCATGGTGGGTAGTCCCGTGGAGGGCCCGCCGCGCTGCACGTTCACAACCACGCAGGGCGTCTCCATCATCGCGGCCAGGCCGATGTTCTCCATCATCAGGCTAAAGCCCGGGCCGCTGGTGACGGTCATGGACTTCGTCCCGGTCCACGAGGCGCCCACCACCGCCGCCATGCTGGCCAACTCGTCCTCCATTTGGATGAATGTGCCACCCATGAGCGGGAACCGGCGCGAAACGCGCTCCACCACCTCGGTCGAGGGTGTGATGGGGTAGCCGGCCACGAACCGGCAGCCGGCGGCCATCGCCCCCTCGCCGCACGCGTAATCCCCGTCGAGATAGTGGGTCCCGGTCAAGACGCCTGCTGGGTGAGCCTTCAAGGGTCGTTCTCCTTTACTGCTCCGCTGCCCGCGGTCCGGCGGGCCGCGGACTTCAGTCCGCGCGGGATCACCCGCGCGCCGAAACCTGCGACTCTGCCACGTTTTCACCGTCAGGCAGCAGTACGCTGAAAATCGCAAAATCGGGACAGATCATCTCGCACAGGTTACAGTTAACGCATTCTCCGCTCTCGACCACCTTCGGCGGATGATATCCCTTGCGATTGAACTCGTCGGACATGACCAACACGTCCTTCGGACAGTACTCCACGCAGAAT
This sequence comes from Phycisphaerae bacterium, assembly GCA_041480905.1. GTDB lineage: Bacteria > Planctomycetota > Phycisphaerae > UBA1845 > UBA1845 > JAAEQG01. The sequence continues at coordinate 13,976 of JBGPAW010000029.1, read as the reverse complement.
CCGCACCCCTTGCAGCGGTCCACGATGATGCGCACCTCGCCGTGCGGGACCTTGATCCGATCGATGTCCAGTGGTTTTCGCCAGTACTTCATCTCGCACTCCCCATTCGGTCCTCAGCTACGGACCCCGAGCACAAGACCGATAACGAAGACTCAGCGGCTAGCCGCTCCCAGTAGGTTCCCGTCGCCCTGATCCGGGCGCACCCCACGCACTTTCTCGTACGGACAACCGCCACCCACCCGCCCGATCGGACAGCCGCTCTCACAGTAGGCGGCACAGCGCAAACAGCATACCGATCCGGACGACCGTTCCGTCAGCAGAGAGACCGACAACCGCTCCAGAAGCTGACACAATTGCTCGATTTCCACCGGACGCAGAGTCGCCAAAAGCGGAGCCAGGCGCGCCGCCTTCGCGGCATCGTAGTCCCGCACCAACCGGCGCGCCTCCGGGCTGATGGAAAGCGACGTCACCCGGCGATCCCCTTTGAAGGGGGTCCGGACGATCAGGCCAAGCCGTTCCAGCTTATCGACGTTCTTCGTGGCGGCGGGCGGACTGACTCCGAGCAACTCCGCCACCTCCCGGACCTGGTGCCGTCCGTTCAAAGACATCAGTTTGAGGACACGGAACTGTGAACTGGTCAGCGGGGCCGCGGTCACTGCCCGCAGTATCTCCTCCTCCATAGTCTCCCGCACGGCCGATGCGAAAATGTGGCTGCAGCGTAAAAAGCGAAAATACCCGCAATCCCCCCCCGCGCCACACTCCGGATCCACCGGCGTATCGGGATTGTCCTGGTGCGGGAACATCACATCCGCCGTCCACGACTCCGTCGCAATCCCCCTTGATCCTGATCGCTTCAGAGTTGCTGTCAAGGGGTACTTATTAACCCGGGCACCATTTAACCCATCTAATGGTCCAATGTACCCTATAACTCGCCCGTTTGCAAGCGCCCTGTAGATAAAATTCCACTTTAATTCCACGCCTCCGACCTGTTTTTTGGGCCTGATTCATTGACCAAAATAACCATCGACTAACGACTTGTTTCCGCGATCGCTTTCGAGTATGCTGTAAGTGTCGGCGGGAACGGTATTAAGCGCAGGGGGGAGTTGGTCGTGCGCATCTCCGAGCGCTGGCCCCAAGGGATCAGCATTGGGGCGACGACAGGCGACCCCGCGGTGTGTGGGCAAAGGGTCATATCATGTTCGACGGAGGCCGGTCATGTTGACGACCGTATGTCCGAAGAGCGTCACGCTCAAAGATGGGCGAAGCGTCCTCATTCGGCCACTCGCCAGGGAGGATATCAGGATACTGCGCGCCTTTTTCCTGGACCTGTCCAGCGAGGACTGCTTGTTCCTGCGCCGCGACGTTCGCGACCCCCAGGTGATACGCCAGTGGATGGAAGACATACATTCCGGGCGCCTTATCGCGCTGGTCGCCTTGGAGAATGAGCGGATTGTGGCCACCGGGCGCCTGTACGTGATGACCAACGAGTGGATGCAGCACGTGGGCGAGCTTCGGCTGATCACGGCCAGAACCTATCGCCAACAGGGCTTGGGCAACTTGCTGGCACGGGAACTGGTCGCCCTGGCCGCTGAGCGAGGTCTGGAGAAAATCCAGGCCCAGGTCATGGAGGATGACGTGGGGGCGGTCCGCATGTGCGAAGCGATCGGGTTCAAGGTGGAAGCCACGCTGCGCGGCGTCGTCAAGGATCGCAGCGGAAAGAAGCGTAACCTGGTGATCATGGTCAACGAGGTCGCGGAACTGGACCGGGTTCTGGAGGATTGGATTCACGATTCGATGGAATCCGCCTATCGGGTGCCGGGACCCTGTGAAGGGTAGTCCTCCGTCGGCGAATTCACTTCCAAAACGGAATGAAGCGGATACTTGGTCAGGGCTTTGCGCCCGTGGAGGAAGCAAAGCTCGATGAGGAAGGCTACCCCGGCGATCTGGCCGCCCAAGGATTCGACCAGCCGGCAGCACGCGGCCATGGTCCCGCCGGTGGCGAGCAGGTCGTCGATCATCAGCACGTGCATGCCCGGACGGATGGCGTCCTCATGGATTTCCAGCCGATCCACGCCGTACTCCAGGGCGTACTCCTCGGAGCGGGTCTTGCGCGGCAGTTTGCCGGGTTTGCGAATGGGCACGAAACCCACCGAGAGGTTGCGGGCCACCGCGGTGCCGAAGATGAACCCGCGTGACTCCGCCCCGACCACCATGTCGATGGACATGCGGCGGAAGGGCTGGGTCAGGTATTCGACGGCCAGCGATAGCCCCGCCGGGTCGGCTAATAGCGGGGTGATGTCTTTGAAGATGATCCCCGGCTTGGGAAAGTCGGGCACGTCACGGATCAAGTCCCACAGGTTGATGATTTCCATGGGCCGGTCATTCGCTTAAGGGAATGGCGAACAAGGTGGAACGGAAGCCCACCCTGCGGGTCTGAAACGCGCCCGGTTCGCCCCACGACCCCCAACCTACTCTACCGTCGGCGGCGTTCCGAGCAAGCGGACAGAACTGTCTGCGGTAATGGGCCCGCTTTATATGGGCGTGCGTCCCCGGATGGCCGACTCCAGCATGGCCGGCGTGGCATATTCCAGTTGCGAGCCCACCGCCAGGCCCCGCGCGAGTCTGGTAACCTTCACCGGGAATTCGCTCAGCAGGCTCTCGAGGTAGAGGGCGGTGCCATCCCCCTCGGCCGTGGGATTGGTGGCCAAGACGACCTCGCGGACCCCGCCGCACTTCACCCGTTGGAGCAGCGCGGCGATGGTCAGGTCGCCGGGTTCGAGACCCTCCAACGGCGCCAGATGGCCCAGGAGCACATGGTATCGGCCGCGGACCAGGGCGGTCGCTTCCAAGGCCAGCAGGTCCTTGGGCTGCTCGACGATCCAAAGCTCGCCGGGGTCGCGGTCGGGGTCGGCGCAGATCGCACAGGGATCCTGCTCGGTGAGATGGAAACAGGTGTGGCAATGTTGGACGTGGTCCTTGACGTCTAGGAGAGCCTGGGCCAGCGCCGCGGCTTCCGCGCGCCCCCCGCGGAGGATGTGGAACGCGAGGCGCTCGGCGCTGCGGGCGCCGATCCCCGGGAGCTTCTGGAACTCCTGCTTCAGTCTTTCCAAAGACTCAATCCGCTGCGCGCCCACGGGGAACCTTTCTCTGCCACCAAGGCACCAAGACACGAAGAAGATTGGAGAATAGAAAATGGAAAATGGAAAATGGAAAAGGAAAGAGTGACCGCTGGGAAACTCTTTTCATTTTCAACTCTCCATTTTCCATTTTTCATAAGGGGTATTTACTTGACTCAACCACCCTCTACGGCTTGTGATCGGGCCAGCGAATCGAACGGTGCCGGCGGGACCTGCACCGCCTGCTGGACGAGGCGATAGAACAGCTTGCCCCGCGATGCCGAGTTGCGACGGTTGAATCGAAACGTGAACTCGTCCAGGTAGTAATCGAGGAAGTCGTGCCCCACCGCCCCTTGATGCGTGCCCAACAGCCAACGCTTCAGCAACGACGCCACCCGATGCACCCCCGGCAACAAGGTGCTGGCGTCCGCCGACTGGTGCTTCACCACGATCGGCTGGTGAAGATACCCTTTCATCCCCTGGTAGGTATTCAATCCGTCGGTGATCACCGTGCTGCCCGGCTCCACCGCTTCGGCGATGAACCCATGCAGGCTGGCCTTGCTCAGATCCCGGATGCGCCGCAGGCGAATCCGGCCGATTTTCCGGCCATCCTGTTGGGCCGCAATGGCGATCAGGGCCTTGTCGTAGGTCAGACGACCGATGACGGGCTCCTCGTCGGCGCCCCAGTAGGTCTCGTCCACCTCCACGGTCCCCGTCAGACGGTCCCGCCCCGGCCGCACCATCGCCCGGCGCAGCTTGTGCAGCAGCGCCCAGGCCGTCTTGTAGCTGCCCATGCCCAACACCCGTTGCAGGCCCAAGGCGCTGATCCCGTTTTTCTGACTGGTGACGTGCCACATGGCCCGGAACCACGTCGTGAGCGGAAGCTTGCGATCCTGGAAGATCGTCCCGGCCGTGACCGAGACCTGCCCCCGGCATCCAGCACACAGCCAAAGGCCCCGGCTCATGGCCCAAGCCGACTTGCCGCCGCACCGCGGACAAACGAAGCCCTCGGGCCAACGAAGGGTGAACAGGTATTCGCGGCAAGCCCCCTCGTTGACGAACCGCCTCTCCAAGTCCATCAATGTGCGGGGATAGTCCTCGGACATCGACCGGCATACTACGGATTGGGGGTGGTTGAGTCAAGTAAATACCCCTTTTACGATAACCCCGATTTCACGGGTCTGCTGCATGGCCGCATCGACGCGAACGTCGACTTCGACTGGGGTGAAGCGAATCCCTGGCCCGGGTTCGATGACGCTTTCAGCGTGCGCTGGACCGGCCTGGTGCGGACGCTCGGCGTCTCCGGCTACTACACCTTCTATGCCAACACGGACGACGGGGTGCGGCTGTGGGTGAATGGGCAGTTGATCATCGACCAGTGGGTGGTGCAGTCGGCGACTGAATCGTCGGGCACGAGCATGCTGGACGGCTATCACGATTACACGATCGTGATGGAGTATTTTGACGACGGGGGGCCCGCGGTGGCGCAGTTGCGTTGGGAACCGCCCGGCCTGCCCAAGGGATTGATTCCGGCGGGCAATCTTCTCCCCGGGCGAGACTGCAACTTGAACGGTGTCCCTGACGATTGTGACATCGGCGCCGGCGTCAGCCAGGACGCCAACACCAACGGCGTGCCCGACGAGTGCGAGATGATGGACTGCAACACCAACGGCGTGGCGGACGCGATCGACATCGCCGAAGGTACGAGCGCGGATTGCAACGGGAACGGCGTGCCGGACGAGTGCGAGATGGTCACCAGCGGGGTCCTGTACACGCTGGACGAGTGGAGCGCGCTGTCCACGGTCAACCCCCAGACGGGGGAGGTGACTTGGGTGGCGGATTTGTCGCCGTCGGCGCAGGCCGCTTTCGGCGTGGCCTTTGGTCCGGGGCCCGGCGGCCAACTCTACGCCATCATCGAAGCCAACTCCACGGGACAACTGGTGACGATCGATCCAATGACCGGGGAGTGGAGCAGCAAAGGTATCCCGCCGGAGTCTATCGAGGACATCGCCTGGGGATCAGATGGACAACTGTACGGAGTCTTGTTCAGTGGGCAGTTCATGCCTGGCGAGGTGGTGATCATCAACCCCACAGACGCCTCGATCTCGCATCCGGGGATCACCGTCGCCGGCGGGGATCGGCAATCCATCGCACTCAAGCCGGGCACTCGACTGCTCTATCACACTTCCGACATCAACGGAAACGGTCAAAGTCAGTTGGAGGTGATGGACCTGACCACGGGTATCGCCCAGTGGTTCGGTCAATAACGCGGTCTGCGCGGTCCAATTGACCTTCAATGAACCGCCGCACAGTTTCGGTACCGAGGATGTCACATTCGCCGGTCCGAGCGGACCCATCCCGGTCACCAGCGTCGTGAATGTCATCAACCCCCAGACGTACGAGTTTCGCTTCGCCTGTCAATCCGACGCCGGCACCTATCACTTCACGGTGGGGCCGAACATCTTCGACGCAGTCGGCAATCCCATGGCCGAACCTTATGTGGGCAGCTTCGCCATCGCCATGCCCGATCTGGCGCCCATCGCGCTGGACATCCCCACCAACGGCGTTTCCGGCACCTCGATGGCGGTCGGCTGGACGGTCGAGAATCGCGGGTCGGCCCCAGCCACAGGGACCTGGAAGGACGCCATCTACCTCTCCAGCGATGCCGCCTGGGGCGGTGACACGCTGCTGGGCGAGTTCAGCTTCACCGGTCCGCTCGGGGAGACTCTGAGCTACCATCGCGTCCAGAACGTACCGGTTCCGGCTCTGCTCGAAGGGGATTTCTGGATCATCGTGGTGGTGGACGCCCGCAACAACGTCATCGAGCACCAGGAAGACGCGGACAATCGTATGGTCAGTGCGCAGCCGGTGCACCTCAGCCTGTTGCCGTATCCGGACCTACAGGTCACGGCGGTCAGCGGTCCGCCTTCGGCGTGGACCGGCCAGCAAGTAACCCTGTGCTGGACGGTCACGAACGCCGGGAACGGGAGCACCGGGGCCACGCTCTGGCGAGACGACGTTTACCTGTCTCTCGACCACCAGATCGGCGGCGGCGATCATTGGCTCGGCGGTTTTGAGAACCCCAGCAGCTTGGACGGCGGCGGAGGCAGCTATGAGCAATGCCAGACCGTCACCATTCCCACTACCGCGCTCGGTTGCTACTACTTCGTGGTACGGACGGACGCCGTGAACCAGGTGTTCGAGTATCGGACCGACCTGAACGCCGAAGCCAATAACGACGGGCACTCCGACCCCTGCGCCGAGGTGGCCCTGCCGCCGCCGCCGGACCTGCGGGTCACCAGCGTGATCGCTCCGGCCATCGGCTGGTCGGGGACGGACATATCCGTGACCTGGGAGGTGACCAACGAAGGGGAGTCGCCGACGCCGACGACCTATTGGCAGGATTCCCTGTACCTCTCGGCGGATGAGACCCTCGGCCCATCGGACATCCTGCTCTGTGCGGTCGGGCATTCGGGGGCCCTCAACCCCACCGGGTCATACGATGTGACGCACTCGTGCCAGTTGCCGCGGTGGATCGAGGGGCCCTTCTACGTGTTCGTGCTCACCGATAGCGGGAACCACGTGCCGGAACAGGGCTGGGAAGGCAACAACACGGCTTATGACCAGAATACGGTACTGAACGTCAACCTCACCCCCCCGCCCGATCTGGAGGTGACGGCGTTGACCGTGACGGGACCCACACCGCCGGACCTGACCGCCACCGTGCACTGGACGGTCACCAACTTGGGCGGCTCGCCGACGGAGGAAGGCTACTGGCGTGATGCCATTTACCTGTCGGTCGACGCATCGTTCGGCACCACGGCGGACAACACTTTGGTGGGCGGGCCTTATCCGCACTCCGGGGTGCTGAACCCCGATGCGTCCTATGACCGAACCGTCAACGTAACCTTGCCGAATTGCCTCGACGGGACGTATTACCTCTTCGTGGTCACCGACGTGGACGACCAGGTCGAGGAGTTCTCCCCGGCCTACGAGGACAACAACGACGACACTTACCAAGAATTGTCGATCACCACGGATGAAGCGGACCTGGCGGTCGGCAACGTGGACGCGCCGACCAACGGGTTCTCCGGCCAGCCGATCACGGTGAGTTGGGAGGTGAACAACATCGGGGTGGTGGACACGAGGGGCGTCGACTTCGTCGATCAGGTGTTCCTCTCCACCAACGGAATCCCGGACCCTCAGGATGACTTCCTGCTGGGCAGCTTCGTCCACGAAGACACGGTGACCACCACCAACGGCTACTCCGAGACCCGTAGCGTAACGCTGCCGGTGGGCGTCTTTGGCGACTACCTCGTTTCCGTCCTGACCAATGCCACGGGAACAGTCGTGGAATGCGCCGCCACCGCCAACAACGCGGCGTACGCCCCGGCGGGCATCCACGTCGAATTCACCGAGGCCGACCTGACGGTCAGCGTCCTCAACGTGCCGACGAACGGGTTCTCCGGCCAGCCGCTGCCGATCGAATGGACGGTGCTCAATGCCGGCGAGCGGGCGACCGACGCCTCCAGTTGGGTGGATGCGGTTTACCTGGGGAGCAGTAGCACGCCCTTGGCCGCGTTCATGCACGACGGCGCGCTCGGTTCCGGAGCCAATTACACGCGCAGCGAAGCGGTGACCATGCCGCCGGGCCTCTTTGGGACGCACTCCGTGAGGGTCTGCACCGATGTCTACAACGTCGTCCCCGAGCCGGGCCGCGAAGACAACAACTGCACCACCGCCACGGTGGTGTTCTCGGCCACCGAGCCGGACCTGGAAGCTTATGACGTGACCGCTCCCGACACGGGCCAAACGGGAACGCCCATCGTGGTGCAGTGGAGCGTCCGGAACGTCGGCGAACGCGCCACTACCGAGAGCACCTGGAACGATCACGTATACTGCTCGGCGAACCAGACCCTGGACGGGAGTGACCGATTCCTGGGAACGGTGATCCACCAAGGCGTCCTGGACGTGGGCCTGCCCTACACGGTTACCCAGACCTTCACCCTGGCATCCGACGGACCCGGTCCGCGCTACATCCTGGTCAAGACCGACGCCGGCGAAGTCGTCTACGAACGGGGCCGCGAGGCCAACAACGTCGCCTTCGATCCGACGCCGATCGAGGTGACGTGCAACGATCCCGACCTGCGGGTAACGACGACCAGCGGACCGAGCACGGGGGATTCCGGTCTGCCCATCGGCGTGACCTGGACGGTGACCAACGCGGGCGATCGGACGACGCCGACGGCCACCTGGTTTGACGGCGTGTACCTTTCCGCCGATCCGGACCTAAACCCGGCGGTCGACGCGCTGCTGGGCGAGTTCTCGCGGAATGCTCCGCTGGCCGTTGGGGAGACCTACACCCGCACCGCCACGGTGACGTTGCCCAACGGGCTCAGCGGCGCGCACTATCTGTTCGTGGTCACCGACAGCCGCGACCAGGTGGGCGAGTGCGCCGATGAAGGGAACAACGCCGGTGATCCGCCGATGGTCATCTCCATCGGCCTGACCTTGGTTGACCTCCAGGTGGTCTCGCTGACGGCCTCGAGCAATGGCTATGCGGGGCAGGAGACCACCGTGGACTGGACCGTGGTCAACACCGGAAGCTCGGCGACGCCGAACAACACCTGGCGGGACAGTGTCTACCTCTCGCTCGATCCCTATCTGGACCCGAGCACCGATCCGTTCCTGGGGTACGCCGTACACACCAATCCGCTGGGTCCGGGGGTCACCTACAGCGCCGGCGCGACGCTGCCCATCCCCGCCTCCACGCCGCCGGGCGACTACTACACGTTGGTGTGGACCGACAGCGCGGTTAACGTCTACGAGCACAACGCGGAGAACAACAATGTCCTGAGCAGCGCCGCCACAATGCAGGTGGTTGAACCGCTCGAGGCCGACCTGGTGGTGACCGACATCGTGGTGCCGTTCTCGGCCGCTCCGGGGCAGACGGCCACCTTCCAGTGGACCGTGACCAATCAGGGCGTCAATGCCGCGGTGGGGGAGCTGGTACGATTCGGTCTACCTCTCCACCGACACGGCGTGGGACTTGAACGACGCCCTGGTAGCCAAGGTCCGCCATGACGGGACGGTCGCCACCGGCGGCGGCGCGTACACCGTGTCCACCGCGCAGATGATCCCCGGCGTGGTGCCCGGACCGAAGTACGTGATCGTGCGCTGCGACATCAACAACCAGATTCCGGAAGGCGAGGCGGGTGAGGCCAACAACATCGGCGTATCCGCCGCCACCACGCACATTCAGATCATTGAGTTGACGCTTGGCGTGCCGTTCAACGCGGCGCTCGCGGCCAGCGGCGTAGCCCACTACTACCAGGTCACCGTACCGGCCAACGAAACCCTGTTGGTGACCCTTGACGCCGCCACTCCCTTCGGGGCCAACGAGTTGTACATCCGCTTCGGTGAGATTCCGGATCGCGGCCATTACGACGCCGCCTACGCTAATCCGTTCCTGCCCGATCAGCAGGTCACCATCCCGACGACGCAGGCGGGCACGTATTACATCCTGGTGTACGGTGACAACGTGCCCAGCCCACCGGCGGCGTACACCATCCTGGCCCAATCGCTGCCCTTCGGCATCACCGAGGTCAAGCCCGACACGGCGAGCAACACCGCGGCGGTGACGGTCAAGATCACCGGCGCCCGGTTCGAGAGCGAGACCGACTTCAGCTTGATCGCGGAGGATGACACGCCGATTCAGCCGGAGGCGACCTACCCGCAGAGCCAGTCGGTCGCTTTCGCGACGTTCGACCTGCGCGGAGCGAGCGTCGGGCCCGCGGACGTAAAGGCGGTGAACTCCGACGCGAGCGAAACCACGGCGAGCGGACTCTTCGAGATCGTCAGCGGCGGCGGGGCGCACCTCGTCGGACAGATCATCGCGCCTAGCACCGTGCGCACAGGGCGGCCCTTCCCGGTGCGCATCGAGTACGCCAACACCGTCGATGCCGACCCGCCCGGCAGCGTCGTAGCGGCCCTGCCCGCCGAAACGGACGATCCCGCCCTACCGCTGACCTGGTCGGGTCAGGACGTGGAGGGCGGCTCGGGCCTGGCCGGCTTTACCATCTACGTCTCGGTGGACGGCGGACCTTTCCTGCCGTTCCTCTTCAATACTACCGCCACGGCCGTGGTTTACACCGCTCAGCCGGGGCACACCTACGCCTTCTACAGCGTGGCCAGTGACAACGCCGGCAACGTCGAGGCTGTCCCGGCGGTGCCGGATGCCTCTACCACGGTGCTGGTCGCTCTGGCGGTGGCCGAGGTCAAGGTCAACGGCGGACTGACTCAACGCTCCAACGTGACCGATGTGCAGGTCCGCTTCACCGCGGACACGAATCTCCAGGAGCTCCTGGCCGTCCAAGTCGAGGCCTTGACGCAAGGGGTGGTGTCCTTCTCCGCCGGGAAGGCTGACGTGGCGGAGGCGATCGGGATCCCGGACGGCTTTCTGCTCCAACAACCCGGGGCCGTGAACGTGGATTTCGGTACCGGCGTCGGCCTCACCGTTATTCCGGAGCCGGCCACCCTGACGCTGGCAGTTGTGTCCGGCCTGGTTCTGGCGGCCCTTCGCCGCCGGACCGGCGCGTAACCGCAAACAGGACCCGGCTTCAGCGGGGTGGGGGGGTTTCCTCGGTCTGGGCGCTGCGCACCAATTGATCGATACGTTCCAGCACGGGACGCTGCCGCAAGGCCAGTTCGCCCTCGATTTGTTCGGCGGTTAAATGGCGGCGTTCGACCTCGTCAGCCACGCGGTTGAGCACGCGGGCGAGTTTGCGCAATTCGGCCGGCAGCCCGGGAACAGGCGGGTCGGTCTGAATCAGCCAATGCGCGTCTCCACGGGTCAGATGCACGTCCTCGAGGGGTAGTCGCCCGTCCACGCAGATCCTCACCACCGCGGTGTCGCCGGAGATGGCTTCGCTGATGCATTCGAGGTCGCGCGAGAACGGTCCGATGGTATTGGCGATCGCCGTGCGATCGAAAGCGGAGGCGCTGCCGGCCCCGACGACGCGGTTCACGCGGACCTTGAGCGACTCACTGGCCGAGGTCAACTCGTCGACCGACAGGATTTGTTCGATGATCGCGGCGCGCTGCTGGGGAACGAGGTACGGGGCAATGGCCGCTACCCGCCCCTCCCGCCGGTACTGGTGGATTCGACGCACGGTGTCGAGCGGCCCCTCATACGAATCAGGGACGACTGTGGAGGCGACGGTGCCCACCCCATCCTCCGCCGAGGCCCGGGCGGGAGGCACCGCCTCCCGCCGGCACCCCGACCCGGCAAAGAGCGTCAACGCCAGACCGGTGCCCACCGGCACCCAGTGGACTGTTCGGCGAACCCTCCCATAAGAGGGGTTGGCGTTCATAGGTGCGCGGGTGGCGGGACGCGCTGGGCCTTGGTCTGGCTGCGAATCACCCGCCCGTCCCGCCCTTCAAACGACACCACAATCTCCACCTCGTGACCGAGCACGTCGTCCTCCTTCGCCCACTGGAACTCGAGCTTGTAACCTTCGCCGAGCGCCCCGCTCTTGAAGGTGGTCAAGCCAGCGGTATCAACGGCCCACTCCCGCAACAAGGTCCGTGCCGTCTTGTCCGGCGTGACCCGGTCGACCCGGTACATTTTCGCCCGCACGACGCCGTCCGCGGCGATCCCCTTGCCGGTTTTGCGCGAAGCCAGCACCACGGTGGTACGGAACCCTTCCGGGTTCGGGTCGCCCTCCTCGTCGAAGCTCAGAAACGGGTTCAGGTCAAAAAAGCAGACCACCCGAGCGACCTCGCTGGAATCCGAGACCGGAGTCGCTTGCTTGGGCGGAAGGGCACAGCCGCCAAGCCCGCTGAGGGCCACAGCGATCACCGGCAGCATTGTTCCAGGCCATGCTCTCATTGCCACGGTACCGATCATCTCGCCGCGTACTCCGCGGTGCAGGGTCTCCGGCTTAGGGCGTGGTGGCCACCAACCGCGCCGGCGGAGTGGGACCGTACTCCTGCGCGATCTCGCCGCCGCTTTCGCCTTGTTGCACTTTAATCTTCTGCGGCTGGACCGGACCGTACACGTCGGGCGTCAGGCCGTAGAGCTCCCGGTTTTGGGGCGCCTTGGGCCCGCGTCGCGGAACGGGTCGCTCCCCTTCTTCCGGCTGGGGAGCGAGACCCTCCTCCTCGGGCAGGATGCGCAGGCCTTCCATCAACGGAGAGTGCAGGATCTCGGGGGTCATCAGCCCGGACTTGTCGCGCTGCTCGACTGACATGTGATAGGCGTCGTACTCGTCGCGGACCACGTCCACGGTCAGCACGATGAGCAGTTCGCTCCGCTTGCGCTGGCTCACGGTGGAGCGGAACAACAGCCCCAGCCCCGGAATGTCGCCGAGGATGGGCACCTTGACCTCGCGTTCGTCCTCCCGCGTGGTGATCAAACCGCCGATGACCACCGTCTCGCCGTCCTTCACGGTGACGACGGTCTCCGCCGACCGCTCGGAGAAGGTCGGCGCGGTCAGACCTTCGGAAATCTGCACGCCCGACCCGGACGGGTTGAGCGAGGAAATTTCGGGTTTGACCTCCAGGTTCACGTAACCGTCCGGATTGATGTGCGGGGTCACGTCCAGAATGATGCCCACCTTCTCGTACTCCACCGCGGAGTTGGTCTGCCCGCTGTCCGAAACGCTGCTGCTGCGCACGAAGGGGACGCGGTCGCCGATGGTGATGTTGGCCTTCTCGTTGTTCTCGACCAGGATGGTCGGGCGCGAGAGCACCTGCAGCACCCCGTCGGACTGCAACGCCCGCAGCAGGAAGTTGAAGTCCTCGCCGGTGATGGAGAAGCTGAAGCCGCCGAACGAGCCCGCCGCCCCGCCCGCGCCCACGTCGGTCCCGCCGACGAAGTCGAAACGGTTGCCCTTGACCACTCCGTTGGGGCCGACCACGGCGCTCTCGGTGAAGGTCAGGTCCTGCAGGGCGAACTCCATGCCGAACTCGACGCTGTCGTCAAGGGTCACCTCGGCGATCAGCACCTGGATCATCACCTGCGGCGGCGGGCGGTCGATCTGCCGGATCATCTCCATCACCGACGACTGGTACCGCGGGCTGACCCCCAGAAGCACGCTGTTGGACGGTTCGTCGCCGATGATGGTCACGTGGCGTTCCGCCTGCCGCATCAGCGACGACTTGTCGTCCAGCTTGCTGAGCCGCTCGTTCTCCTGTTTCACGAAATCTTCCATGGCTTTGCTGAGGTCCTGCGCCTTGACGAACTTGGCGAGGTAGACCTTGCTGATCCGCTCGTCGACGGTCTGGGCGTCAATCATCTGGACGAATTTCTCGACCATGTTCAAGTCCGTCTCGGTACCCGCGGCGATGACCGTGTTGGTGCGGCGGTCCGCGGCGAAACGAATGCCCTGCACGGAGCCGCCCTCCCCGCCGCCGGCCCCTGCGGCGGCCCCCGCAGCGGCGCCGCCCTCTCCGCCGAAGACCAATTGCTGTTCCAGTTCCCCCTTGCCGCCGCCGCCCGCCTTGGGCTCAAACAGATCTTTGAGCTTGTCGGACAGCTCCTCCGCGTCGGCGTTGACCAGCGGGAACAGGCGGATTTCCGCCAACTGCGGCGGCATCTTGTCGATCTCGCGGATGAGCTGCTCGAGCATCTCGATGCTCTCGGCGGGGGCCATCACCATCAGCGCGTTGGTCCGCGGATCGCCGCTGATGGTGATGTCCTGGCGGAGCAGCTTCCGCGTCGCCTCGCTGCCGTCGTCCAATTTCTGCTTGAACGACAGGATCACCGATTCGGCGTCCTTGTCCCCGCCGGAGGACTGCTTGCCGGCAAACAACGTCTCGGTGAACTTCTTGGCGAAATCCTCCGCGATGGCATGTTTG
>JBGPAW010000028.1:0-16592 GCA_041480905.1 Phycisphaerae bacterium | reverse complement strand
CATGGCCGCCGAAGTGGACCACCCCGACCTGCGGCGTTTCATCGGCCGCCTGCGCTGCTTTGAGTACGGCATCTTGAACCCCTGCGACTATGCCATCGGCACCAGCCCGCTGGAAGGGGTGAACAACAAGATCAAGGTCATCAAACGCAAAGCCTATGGCTTCCATGATCCCGAGTACTTCGCCCTGAAGATCAAACAGGCCCTACCAGGCCGAGAACCAGTCACGGAAACGGGATGAGAACCGGAAAAAGGGGACGTTCCTGACCTCGCGTTGGGATCACGATCCTGAGCGTACGCGAACGCGACGCGGAATGGCCCCTCTTTCTCGCCGATTGACACATGCCGTCTCAGCCCGTAGTAACAGTCCATCCGAATCCGGAGGGACCGGCTTGTCCATAGGATTCTTCCGCCGCCCCTCCGAAGCTGAAATCACCCGCGGCAACGGCAACTTGTTCCCCCGGAACGAGCGGCAAGAGAGCGACCATGTACGAGATGACGCGACGGCAGGTGGTGCGGACGATCCTGTGCTCGGCGGGCGGGCTGGTCGTGGTGCGGTATCTGGCCGGCTGCGAGACGGAGAACGGCGCTGGGACGGGTGGGAACGCCAACGGCAATCGGAACGACAACGCGCCCGACCCGACCTTGCTGCGCATCGACGACCTCGACCACGTCAAGGGGGACCGCGAGGCCGCCAACGTGATCATCGAGTACGGTGATTTCGAGAGCTCCGAATGCGGCGCCTTTTTCCGCGACAACGAACCGACGGTGATCTCCGAACTGGTCGACGCGGGTCAGGCCGCCTTTGTCTTCCGGCACTTTCCCCGGGTGGAGGTCAACCCCAACGCGCGGCTGGCGGCCATTGCGGCGGAATGCGCGGTGGACTTCTTCGAGTATCACGACCTGCTCTTCAACCATCAGGACGCGCTGACGCGGGGCGATCTGATCGGCTACGCGGAGCAAGTGGGCCTCAGCACCACCACTTTCGGGAACTGCCTGGAGAGCGAGGCCAAGGTGCCGCGGGTGGATCGGGACGTCGACTCGGGTACCCGGCTGGGCGCGACGGAGACGCCCACCTTTTTCGTCAACGGGCACAAACTCACCGGCAATCGCACCCTGGCGGACTTCCAACGGCTGTTGGGTTAAAACAGACTAAGCGGTTCTGGCCATCTTGTCTGGCCACGGGTTTCAAGCGGAAATCTTTTCGGCGTTTCTGTTTGAGGGTTGGGCCTCGAACTCCCGGTCCTTCTCCAGCCAGCCCTTGACATGGAATGTCAAGGGCCAGCCGACCCCCCGGCGCTCTTTATTCTCCCATTTTGATTTTCCATTCCCAAGGGCCGGTAGGACCTCTTCGATGCGCAACGCCTCGGGAAGCGGGCCGGCGGTGCTCATCACGAAGGTCGTGGAGTTGACGGCGTTCAGTGAACCATGCGTGCTGGCCACCTTGCCGATGCCGTACTCGAACATCCAGTAACCGTGACAGTAGCCATCGCGCAGCGAGACGATCACGTCCGGCGGCTTCTGCATCAACCCGTGGAAGCACGTCCAGATGCGATGCAGCGGGTCGGGGTAGACGTGGTCCACGGTGGCGGCGAAGAGGGCCGCGTCGTCCATCACACCGTCGGGCGAGACCTTGCCCGCCTGCCGGAGTTGGTCGATGATCGGGGTCAGCTTCAGCGGGTCGCCGCGCTCGGCGGTATAGGTGTATCCGCCCTCCGTTCGGCCGATGCGCGCCTGGCCCTCGACGCTGAGCACCACCACGGCATCGCCCTCCGCGTAAACCACCACGTCCGCCGCCGGATGAGTCGCCAGGACCGCCGCCACCGCTCCCGGCTGCGAGGTGAAGAACTGGGCATAGGTCACCAAGCCGTACTCGATCTCCACCACGTCCTTGGGGCCGTCGAGCTCGTCGCTCTGCCGGAAGCCGGATTTCGCCAGGTGCCGCTTGAAGTTGATGCGTTGGCACGCCGTCAGGTCGTGCCCGTGGTCGGCCGTCAAGGTGAGCCGCACCCGCCCGCGACGATCGTACACCAACCGCTCGCAGAAGCGGTCGATGGTCTTGAGGTACTCGCGGATGGCTTCTTCGCCGCCACGCGTGCCCAGCCCGGCCGTGCCCGTGGAATAACCGGAAGCCGTTCCCGTCCGCACGCCGTCGAAGCTGCGGCGCATGTCACGTAATTCCTGCGCGAACAGTCTCTGGGGGTCAAGATACGGCCGTGCCCCCATCGACTCCGGCGCGTGGTAGGTCAGCACGTCCAGCCAGGGCGAATTACGCCCCGCGCTGTACGCCCCCGAGCCGCCCCGGGTCCGGTTCGCCTCGCGGTCGAAATTCAGCGCCTCGACGCCGAGGCACGGTTCGGTGTGGAACAGCCGCGCGAGCGCCAGGTCGGTCATCGACGGGAACACCGAGATGACCTTTGACGGCCGCGGGAACAAGCGGAAGTATCCCTGGTCCCACAACTCCGCCACCACGCGGTACGGCACGCCGTCCAGAACGATGAGGTAGTGCGGCCAACTCGGATCGGGCGCGTCCAGACGCATCTCCTCGTCCGTTTTGCCGTCGTGGTCGTCGTCGAAATAGAGGACTGTTTTGCGACCGTCGTGCATCCGCTGGACGTAGTCCGGTTTGCCCGAACCGTGCATGTCGTAAGACGCCAGCACGTCGCCGTCCAAGGCCGTCCGCATGTTCGGCCGGTCCGGCCAATCGACGTGGGCCGTCGAACAGCCTCCCGACATCACCAACGGTACGATCACGGCGAACCATAGGATCGGTCTGACCCACCTGGGCAAACTCTGCGTCGGTGTGTTCATGGACTCCCTTTCCGTGCGGGCACCAGCTTCGACGCCAGCAGCGGCTCGCGTCCCATCAGGTGCGCAATGTGGTAGTTCAGCACGGCGAACGCCGCCTCCGCCACGCCGGGGTGGCATGGCTTCCCGCGAGCCACCGGCGGTGCCGGGTGGCATGGCTTCCCGCGAGCCACGGGCGGTGGCTCGCGGGTAGCCATGTTTGAACCTCCCCCGGCGCTGTCGTCTCTCGTCCCGTGTCCCCGGATCCAGTCCACCGCCCGCCGATCCACCAGTCGTTTCTCGGCAAACCCAGGCTCGCAGTCGCGGCACAGCAACCCGCCTTCAAACGACGAAAACCACAGGTCGCCCTCGGCCGACGGCGGACGGCGGCACGCCACGCAGACCTCCAACTCGGGCCAGGAGCCGATCTCCCGGAGGAGCAGGCCCTGATAGGCCACGATGGCCTCGAGCACCACTTCGCTCTCACAGAGTTCCTGGAGGACGACCAGGAGGCCGTCAAATAAGCCTGAGTGGGGGTCCCAGTCCACGGTGAGTGCGGCAGTGACCTCGGCCGCGTACTGCCCGGCGTACAGTCGGGCCAGCTTCTCGCGCAATCCCGCCAGCGCCTGCCGCTGTTTCCATTCGGTGATGATGGCCAGCGTCTCCTGCCGCGGCTGACGCACCGAGAACACCATGTCGCCGACCTCCAGCAGATCGATCGCGGTGGCGAAGCGGGTCTTGGTCGAACGCTTGATCCCTTTGGCGATGGCCCGGACCTTGCCGTGCTCGCGGGTGAAAATCACCAGCACCTGCGACGATTCGGAAAAGTCCAGCCGTTTGAGCGTCACGCCCGTATCCTGAATGAGGGCCATTCCGGTATGATACGCTCGTGGCCGGAGTTGGGCACCACGCCGCGTGGAAGATCCGGTCTGGCAGGCGCAGGCCGCTCGCTGATACAGTGCGTCCAATGGAGCGTAACTTACCTGCCGGCTGGCAGGCAGGTCCGAACCGCGACCGTCAAGGGAGCGGTCCAGCAGACCGATGCGCCACGCCGCTCCCTGACGGTCGCGGTTCGGAAAGGAATGCGTCGCGCCAACTGTGACGCACGACATCAGGGTTGGAGATCGCGTACCCCCATGAGCCGCGAAGATCGTTATCCTCAACTCGCCCCGCCTGGCGCGGGGTTGTCCACGATGCAAGCCCTGATCGGCCGACACGTCCTGTTCCCCAGCCTGTACCTGACTCATTCCTGGGACCGGGCCCAACGGCTCTTCCAGCACGAGGGCCGGCGAATCATCGACTTGGCGGGCACGCTCAGCGGCGGCGAGTTGGACACCCGCGTGCTGGTCCACGGCGTCATCGGCATCGAAGATAGTTCGCGCTACTGGTCCGTGGCCCTGGCGCTGGAGCACGTGATGATCGTCGGGGACACGACGGCCGAGATCGTCGTCGCCCTCAGCCACGATCGCGCCCCGTCGGTTCGCGTGGACATCGCCGCGGTGAAACCGCCGGGGAAACTGCCGGCCGCGGAAGCCGTTGAGACCTACCGCCGGTTTCTGGTCCGCTACCAGCGGCGCACCACGGAGGAGATCGGCGACCGCCGGTCTCGCCGACGGCTCGACCATCCCTGGTTCGGCGAGCTGACCGCCCACCAGTGGCATTGTCTGGCCGCCATGCACCAGGGCATCCACCGCCGCCAAATCGAGGCTATCGCGAAAGGACTCCATCGGCGCTGAACGAGCCGCGGGCTTGCGGCCTGCGGGGATCATCATCTTGTCACCCCCGTACAATTCGCTTACATCTTGCGTCATGAAAGCGAAGAGTGTATTCCGCAGAATGGCCTCGGTGTCGGTGGTTGCGGTGATGGTGTCGGGTGGATCGAGCGCGGCCCAGGATGCGCTCGATGAAGCTCTCGATCTGGTGGGTCTGCGGCGGGCCGACCTGGGCTGGCGCCCGCCGGGTTGGTGGCTCGGTTATCCGGGCGACATCCCCTATAAGCTGCGGCACTTCGACGATCTGCTGGACCAGCCTTTGGCTACCATTTCCTACACGCGCACTTACGCGGCTGCCGTGCGCACCTTCCTTGCGCCGGACAAGCTCAACGGCAAGCCGGAACGCCTCTATGCCGGGGCGTTGTTTCGGCTGGTCTACGCCGTGGGGATCGGTCCGAAGTTCGGCGCTTTGCGGGATTACTCGGCCAACACCATCGCGCCGAACACGCCGCTGGACGAGGCGGTCCTGGCGGTCCACCGGGCTGCCGGCCGGCCGACCACGTTCATCACGTTTGGGATGGACTTGCCCTACCCGAAATACCAAGAGGAGCTGTCCCAGAGGCTGGCGGTGGTTCCGCCCGAAGTGCAGCCGATCCTTGGCCGGCTCGTGCTCAACGTGCTCGACGCGCAGCGCTGGGCGGAACTGGCCTTTCGCAACGTGCCGGGAGAGAAACGCATCGCTGTCTCCCGCAAGATCAATCTCGGCGAGGAACAGGTCGACGCCATGGACTACGAACCGGCCATCGACGACGTGGCCCGGACGTGGGACGAAGCCAGCCTGTGGTACGCCGGGCTCAAGTGCGTGGAGGCGCTGGACGAAGCCCGGCTGAGTCTGCGGGAGCACGCTTCGGCGGCGCCGCCGTTCGCCTTCGACTGGGAGACGCCCTACGGCTGGATTCGCCTCCGCGGCACGGGGCCGGATGTCATCGACGCGACCGACGCCTGGATCATCGTGGACTTCGGCGGCGATGACCGTTACACCGGACCCGCCGGCGCCTCGGCGGTCGATCGCCCCATCGGGCTGCTCCTCGACCTGGGCGGCAACGATCAATACGCCGCGCCAGGACCCGCCCAAGGCGCGGGCATTTGCGGCATCGGCGTGCTGCTGGACGCCACCGGCGATGACACGTACGAAGCCGACCGCCTCGCGCAAGGTCTTGGGCAGTTCGGACTCGGGGCGTGCATCGATTTGGAAGGCGACGATCACTACCTCACGCACTACTCCGGCCAGGGATGCGGCTACTTTGGGGTCGGTCTGCTGCTCGATGGCGGCGGAGCCGACACGTACAAACTCTATTGCGACGGGCAAGGACTGGGCGGCGTTGCCGGCGTCGGGGTGCTGGCCGACTACAGCGGCGACGATTCCTACGAGGCCGTTCGGGACTCGAACGTCACCGGCCGACCCTCGTACCACTCGCCCGACCTGCACATTTCGGTGTCCAACGCCCAAGGCTGTGCCATGGGCCGCCGGGGCGACGGCGCCGACGGCCATTCGTGGGCCGGCGGCATCGGAGCGCTCCTCGACCTCGCTGGCGACGATAGCTATCTTGCCGGCAACTGGTCGATGGGCACCGGCTATTGGTTCGGCACCGGTCTGCTCTATGACGGGGCCGGCGACGACACCTACCGCGGGGTGGCCTGGAGTCAGGGGACCGGGGCCCACTTCTGCATCGGCGTGCTCCTAGATGAGGGCGGCAACGACCGCCATGTGGCCGAGGAGAACTCCGTCAACAGCCTCGCCTTCGGGCACGACTTCGCCGTGGCCCTGCTGGTCAACCTCGGCGGCGACGACACATACACGGTGCAGAACTCCGGTCTGGGTTACTCGATCAACCGCAGCGTGGCCATGCTCCTCGACGTGGGCGGCAACGACACCTACACGACCAAAGCGGAGAACCGGCCGGGCATGGCCATCTTCGACGAGCAGCGTTTCCGCGACCGGAGCGGTCCGACGACCTACTTCGCCGACGCCTCGTCGGTCGGCCTGTTCCTCGATATCGGCGGCAACGACACCTACGCGTACGACGCGCAGACCCGGAACAACGCGACCTGGTTCGTTCCGCCGGACTCCGACAACGCCCAAGTACGCAACTTCAGCATCGGCGTGGACCGCGAAACCGGTGACGTCAACTTCCTCCCCCGCCCGGAGAAGTCGCTCGGCCGATAGACTCGCTCCCATGCTACTCAGAATCCTGCCACGCCCCGAAATCTCCGCCTGCGATCGGTCACTTGACAAACCGGTAATACCAAGTCATAATATAGTAATACAAAAAACTAATACGCTCCGAGTTGGATCATAACATGCTTATTTTTAAAAGGTTATCGCTGCATGCCTAGACGCAGACCCAAGCAGTCGATCGTCACTTTCAAAGCCGAAGGGTCGCTGATGACGGCTCTTCGCGGCATGCCCAATCGTTCGGCGTTCATTCGCGCCGCGGTCTTGGCGGCCCTCGAAAACCTGTGCCCCTTGTGTCGCGGCACTGGAATCCTGACGCCGGACCAGAAAACGCACTGGAGCACTTTCGCCGAGGACCACGCGGTACAGGAATGCGGCGAATGTCACGTGTGGCACTTGGTGTGCTCGCATGAGACCGACAAACCCCTCCATGTACGCTAGTGCTCCGTCAACATTGATTCTGGGGGTGGGTGTCCCCGTAATCCGAGCCCGGAGCGCAAGCGACGGGTCGCCGCCGCGGTACGCCAACCTCAAGGTGCAGGTGTGTCGGACCATTAGCCGCGCCTGGCTGCTCATGATGCTCGTGATCGGTTCGTGCCGGCCGGCGGCACCCGCGAGCCGGCCGGCGACGCCAGCCGCAGAGCCATCGGACCGCCCGATCCCGGTCTTCGTCAGCATCCCGCCGCAGAAGTGTTTCGTGGAGCGGGTCGGTGGGGAGCACGTCCGCGTGTCGGTCGTGCTGGCCCCGGGGCAATCCCCGCACACCTACGAGCCGACCTCCAAGCAGTTGGTGCACCTGGGTGCGGCCCGGCTCTACTTCACCATCGGCTTCCCCTTCGAGAAACAGCTTGCCGGCAAAGTGGCCTCGACGTTCAAGGACCTTAAGCTCGTGGATACGCGTGAAGGGATCGATCTTCGCATGATGACCGAGGACGAAGAGGAAGCCGACGAGCACGGCGGCGAACAACATGAGCACCAGCTTCCCGACCCGCACGTGTGGATGAGCCCGCGCCTGGTGAAGGTTCAGGCCCGCACGATCTGTCGCGCGCTGGGCCGGCTCGATCCGTCCCACGGCGCGGAGTACGAGGTCAACTGCCGGGCGTTCGAAGCCGACCTCGACCGGGTCGACGCGAAGATCGCCGCGGCGCTCGCCCCCTTGCGCGGACGCGAATTCTACGTGTACCACCCGGCGTTCGGGTATTTCGCCGACGCCTATGGCCTCAAGCAGGTCGCGGTCGAGCAGGGCGGCAAGCAACCGACCGCCAAGCAACTGGCCGCGCTGATCGCGCAGGCCAAGACCGCCGGCGTGCGACTCGTCTTCGTGCAGCCGCAGTACGCCAAGAAGAACGCGGAGACGCTCGCCGCGGAGATCGGCGGCGCCGTCGTGTCCCTGGACACACTGGCGGAGGACTACGTCGGCAATCTCCTGGACGTGGCGGAGAAAATCCAAAAGGCGCTCACCGACCGGAGCAAGCATGATGGCGTCTGACGCGGTGATCAGCTTGAGCGACGTGTCCTTCTCCTATGACGGTCCGCCGGTACTCGAGCACGTCGATCTGAGCGTCCCCGAGCGCGACTTCGTCTGCGTCATCGGGCCCAACGGCGGCGGCAAGACCACCATGCTCAAGCTCATGCTGGGACTGATCCAGCCGCAGCAGGGCCGCGTGCGCTTGCTGGGGCAGCCGCCGCAGAAGACCCGGCGCCGCGTCGGCTACATGCCCCAGCGCGCCCAGCTCGACCCCCAGTTTCCGGTGAACGTGACGGACGTGGTGCTCATGGGGCGTTTGGGCAAAGGCCGCGTGCTGGGTCCTTACTCCCGGTCCGACAAGGCCGTGGCCCTCCAGGCCCTCGTGGAGGTCGGGCTGGCCGACCTGCGCAGCCGGCGCTTCTCCGCGCTGTCCGGCGGGCAACGCCAGCGCGTGCTCATCGCCCGGGCCCTGGCTTGCGAGCCGGAGTTGCTCCTGCTGGACGAGCCGACGGCCAGCCTCGATCCCGCCGTGCAGGACGATTTATATGCTCTGCTCCGCGACTTGAATCGGCGACTGACCATCCTCATCGTGTCGCACGACCTCGGTTTCGTCTCCGTCTTCTTCAAGACCGTGGTGTGCGTCAATCGGACGGCGCACATGCACCCCACCGGCGAGTTGACCAGCGGGCGCGTCGCGGAGATGTACGGCCGCGAGGTGCGGCTCGTCCACCCGGGCGATGGCCTGCCGGGCGGAGGCGGATCATGAGCGAGTTTCTGCACGCCTTGGCCGGGAACCCTTTCCTGCAGCACGCGCTGCTGGCGGGCATCATCGCCAGCGTGGCCTGCGGCGTGGTGGGCAGCTACGTCGTGGCGCGGCGCATCACCTACCTCGCCGGCGGCGTGGCCCACTGCACCCTGGGCGGAATGGGTATCGCGCGCTATCTCCAGGTGGAGCACGGCTGGTCCGCTTTCCATCCGCTGTACGGCGCCGCGGTGGCGGCCGTGGTCGCGGCCCTCATCATCGGCTGGGTCAGTCTGCGCGCCCGCCAACGCGAGGACACCGTGATCAGCGCTCTGTGGGCGATCGGCATGGCTGTGGGCATCCTCTTCATCTCCCGCACGCGCGGGTACAACGAAGACCTGATGAGCTACCTGTTCGGGAACATCCTGCTCGTCTCCGGCCGGGAGCTGGGGCTCATCACCGCCGTGGATCTGCTCGTCCTGGGCGTCGGCCTGCTGTTCTACAATCGGTTTCTGGCGGTCTGCTTCGATGAGGAGTTCGCGCGCCTCCGCGGCATCTCGGTCGAGTTCTACTTCCTCCTGCTGCTCGGCCTCACCGCACTGACGGTCGTCGTGCTCGTGACCGTGGTCGGCCTGGTGATGGTCATCGCCCTGCTGACGCTGCCGGTGGCGGTGGCCGGTCACTTCGCCAGCCGCCTCTGGCAGGTGATGGTGCTGGCCACGCTCCTGAGCATCGGGCTGACCACGATGGGGCTGGCGGTCAGCTACGGCCCGGAGTTGCCGCCCGGCGCGACGACGATCGCCTTGGCCGGCGCGCTCTATCTGCTGGTCATGCTCGGCGCGCGGAGGGCAAAGAGAGGATCGCGGAGTTGGGGACCAAAAAAGGGATAGTCTAATATTGGGGGAATCACGCGACTCACCTCCTCTCGATCTAGTAACCGCCGTGCCATTGGTTGAGGGCCGAGCGGACTTTTACCACGGGCTGCTATCCTATCTGGCATTACTCACCACAGAGCACACAGAGGTCACAGAGAAAAGGGAAGATGAGTTTTCCGCTCACCCCGCCCAGTTAAGCCTCGGACTCTCCCTCATATCTCGGGCCGTGCTCGCAAATCCTCTCTGACCCTTTGTCCTCTGGGCCTCTGTGACTCTGTGGCACAGAATCGTCCCTACGGAGCGCAGCGACCCCAATTGGCGTTGACCAAGCTGACGTCGGCACCGCCGACGCTCCCGCTCTCGTTCACGTCCGCACGGCAATTCGCCGTGCCCCAGTTAGCGTTGACGCTGCTGACGTCGGCACCGGATACGAGCTTGCTGTTGTTCACGTCGCCGACCAGACCCGAAATTACGAACATATCCGCAGCGTTGCACGTGATCGGACTCAGGTCAAACTGGTAGGTGGCCTGATCCTCGAGGGCGTCCGCTAGGCCGCCCAGTGTGAAGGTGCAACGCACGTCGTTGCCGCTCGGCGTGCAGATCATAGTCCTCGTACCGCTGTAGGCTACGAAGCTTGGCGGACCCGGGCAACCATTGTCCCATTTCAGAATCGGGTCTACATCCGGGGGCGGACGGTCGAAGTGGAAGATCAATTGCCGGATGCGGCCGATCCGCGGTTCGCTGTCGCCGCTAGTGAGCGGCAGGGTACACACGGTGCCGACGCTGTCTGCGGTTCCCAGGACAACCGGAATAATCTCGCACTCATCTGGAATGCCATTCATGTTGCAGTCGTAGCTGGTCCCGCGCGCGATGTCACAAGTGTCCATCGTACCATTGCCGTTACAGTCGGCAGCAGACTCGCATTCGTCAGGGACGCCGTTGCTGTTGGAGTCGCGCGTGTGGCAGTCGCCAGTGGGTCCAACTGCGATATCACACTCGTCCGGTATGCAATTGCAGTTGCAGTCCTGGCTGATTCCATATTGAATGTCCGCCCAGTCCCAATATCCGTTGCCGTTGCAGTTTTGCCAATCGCAGTCGTCTGGACAACCGTTCACAGGATCATTGTCCAAATACCAGAGATCACAATCGTCCGGCGTGCCGTTCAGATTGCAATCGTTGCACAGCAACTGGCAGTCATCGGGAGTCGCGTCGCCTTGGCAGTCGGCGCTCGTACCGAAGGCGACGTCACATTCGTCGGGGATTCCATTAGGCTGGCAATCCTTGCTTGTACAGTGAGCGATATCGCATTCATCGGGAGTGCCGTTTCCGTTGCAGTCCTTGCTCATGGGTCCGCGGAAAACCATAGCAGGCAGAGAGACGTCGCCGTGGCAAATCAGGGTCCAATTCCCGGTGTCGGGATTAATCCAGTAAAGATCCTGGAAGTAATCGCTCAAGGGCCAAGACCAGCCGCCGCCATACGCGAGGAATGGACTACCGAAAGGATGGAAGGCGAGAGGACCGATTGGGCACGGAGGATTGGGATAGACTTCTGAGGCGCCGCTCTGCACGTCTATTCGCTCAAAGCAGGGAACGCAGCGAGCCTGCTCACCAACCATTATTATAGAATAGGCCGCGTGGTATAGCCAGCTTGTGCCAGGGCGGAAGGCAAGCCCGCTGGCGTATATTCCACCACAGGCGCCGTGGAGGGACGTCCCCGTGAGAGTTGCGTCCAAGGGATTGACGATATAGATCCACCAGCCGTTAGCCCTGATGCCGTACAGAGTGCAATCGTCGTGGAAGGCGATGGCAGCCAGTGGAGTGGTCAGTTGTCCTATCAGCGTGACGTCGGCATTCCCCTCGTCGATAAGGGCCAGCCACTGGGTACCGCTTGGAGCTACCCCCACTAAGGCGTAGATCTGCCCTGTGCACGGTGACTCTGCCAGGCTGGCGACGCTGCTGATAGTGGATGCCAAATCGCCGAGCGGGGTCAGTGCGCAGTTCGTGTAATCAACTTCGTAAAGCGTGATGTCGGGACCGTAAGACACGGCGAGGAGGGCCGTCGAGAGGTCGCACTCATCCGGGATGCCATTCGAGTTGCAGTCGGTGAACTGGCCGCTCGCGATGACGGTTCCAGGTGCTCCGGGAGAACTGCCCGCCCCAGATTCGCCGTTGGTTGATGAGTCGTGCCATGCGTGGGCGCCGCGTCCGCCCGCACCGGGACCGGGCACGCTATCGCATCCTGGACAGCCCGTGTCATGTCCCGCGGGATCAGCGCCATAAGTCAACCAATGACCCACTTGTTGGGTACCCCCTAGCCCGCCACTCGCGCCGGCGCCGCCGTTTCCTCCATCGGCGCGAACGGTTCCCAAGTCCGGGCCCACCAAATACGCATAGTGAATCTCGACCGTTCCCCCGTTGCCTCCCTTTCCTCCGCCCCCCCCGCCCCCGCCCCCGCCGACCAAGTCCTTCAGAGGATTAGGCGGTATGCCGGATCCAAACGCGTGGTACTGCGCTCCACAGGTGCTGTAGCTATTTGGTGCTGCCTGGCCGTTGGCCCCGGGGTACCCGTCCGCGTGAATCACGCCGTAGTTTGCCAACCGGAGGGCATAAATCCGAACGTACCCCCCGCCCTTCCCTCCAAGGCCTCCTGCCCCGCCGTCGCCTCCGTCCGCATCCACTTGGTTTGGCTGACCCAGGTTCCACCAAGCGCCACCCCCGCCCCCACCACCACATCCTCCATCCCCACCCTGCCCGTCTTGACCGGGCTGCGGAATCGTGGGGGGATTACCAGCTTGGCCGGCTTGACCCGGCGTGCATTGGACTCCCCGGACAGGGCAACCGGACGGGACACTGTCCTGGATCGGATTGCCCCCCAGGCCACCTGCCCCACCACTCCCGCCGGGACCGCCGGAAACGCCGTCCGTAATGGTCCCGTAGTTGGTCAACGTCCCGCACACGCGCAGGATGTAGCCAGCGGTGTCGAGCGTGACGCCGGAGTCCACCGTGAGGTTCCCCACGTCCGTGTCCTCGGTGAGGGTTGTATCCTCGTCTATCTCCCAGTCCCCGGATCCTCCTCCATACAGACCACCAGGCCTACAGCATTCACTCGCGGAACCGCCCGTCGCCGGAACCAGCCCCGCGGCTAGGAAAGCTGCCAATCCTAGCCACAACGCCCCTGTTGACTCTGCCCATCTCATTTTTCGTCTCCTTTCACCCAAATGTTTCACCGATTCAGCGACGCCGTTGGTCGCTTGGCCTTCCCTCTCCGCCGAATGTGGAGGGCGGGTTCGACCCGCCGATCCACGGGGGACAGATAGGTGGCTCAACAATTCAACGGCGGCGAACGAGCATGACTACGCATCCGAGTCCTCCTTTCGCATAGGCGGGCGGCTGACCCACCTCGTTTTCGAGAACGCCCCGGGGACGGCTGAGACCTCCCTATTCAATAGTGTCCGTGGAGGACTAAACGTAACACCACGCCGCTCGCGCAAGCAGCCCTACACCTTACATTACCGTAAAATCCTTGGCGTACTCCCGCGTCTTGTCTAACTTTTTTTGCTTTTCTCAATTTATCTTTCTGGGGATAGACCGTTCGCAGGGTCCACTGGAACCCGAGTTTGATAAGATAGGCAAGAATATTAAGATAGGTAATTTTAATAGGGTTAAAATGGGTAAATACAGATGACGCTCCATCGGGGGGATCCAACCCGTCCTCCGGCCACCCCGCCAGAGGCGGCCACCACCCCGAGGGCGGGTCGGAATCGGTCCGATTGGGGCCCACCTGGATTGTTCATGGCCGCGAAGGCGCGAAGACACAAAGCTAGGAAACAACAAGGGTTACGAGCATTCGGAGAGCTCCTTCCGTTCCACACCCTGTTGAGATGATGCGCGAGTAGGTTATTGTCCGGCGGACCAGACCACCCGGCCGCCGACGATGGTCACGTCGGCGCGCGTCTCGGAGAGGTGTTCCGGCGGGACCTCAAACACGTTCTGCGACAGAATGACGATATCCGCCAGCTTACCGATCTCGAGCGTGCCCAAGTCTCGCTCCCGGTATGAGGCGTAGGCGGCGCCGGCGGTGTAGGCGACCAGGGCTTGCTCCACGGTGATGTTCTGCGAAGGCACCCACACCCTGCCATCGAGTGTTCGCCCGGTCACCGCCGCCTCGATCCCGTCGAACGGATTGGCGCTAACCACCGGCCAATCGCTGCCGAAGGCCAACACGGCGCCGGCATCGAGCAGCGACTTGAACGCGTAGGTCGTGAGCGAGCGCTCCGGTCCGAGGGCCCTCTCCGCCCAGCGTCCGTCGTCGGCCTTGTGTAGCGGCTGCATGGACGCAACCACACCAAGCCGCGCGAAACGAGCGACGTCGTCGGGGAGCAGGTGTTGGGCGTGCTCAATGCGATGACGGCGGTCGCGCGGCGCGTTGGTCCGGCGGACGGCTTCGTAGGCGTTCAAGATCAGATGGTTAGCTTCGTCGCCGATGGCGTGGACCGCCAGTTGCAGTCCGGCGGCGTCGGCCCGGATGATCTGCTGCTGGAACTCGTCGAAGGGATCGGCTTGGTCCACGAGCAGGCCGCGGGGGTACTTGGCGTCCGGGGCGGCGTCGGAGAAAGGCTCGCGCATGAACGCCGTGCGGCTGCCCAGCGAGCCGTCCATGTAGCCCTTGAAGCCGGCCACGCGCCACCACGGATCATCGCGCGGATACTTGGCCAACGTGTCGTAGTGCTTGGACCAGTCCGGCGCTTGGAGGAAGCTGTGGATGCGGAGCGTTAACGTGCCCTCGGCGCGGGCCCGGGCGTAGACCGGGAGATCGTCCGGGTCGGACATGTCGTGTACGCCGGTGAGGCCGAGGCGGTGCAGGTGCGCCATCGCCGCGCGCAACGCTTCATGACGCTCTTGGGAGGACGGCTGCGGGATATGGCTTTGCACCAGATTCATCGCGTCGTCCTTGAGGATGCCGGTCGGTTCACCCGTTTTCGGGTCGCGCTCGATGACCCCGCCTTGCGGATCGGGCGGGCCTTTGGCGTCGATCCCGGCAAGCTTGAGGGCCGCGCCGTTGGCCAACGCCTGGTGCCCATCCATCCGCGTGAGGAAGACCGGCGTGTCGCCCGTGACCGCGTCAATCCAGGTCTTGCTCGGCGAAGGCGGGTCCGCCCAGCTATCGACGGTCCACCGCCCACCGAGCATCCATTCGCCGGGGCGCATGGTCTTGGCTCGATCGGCTACGCGGCGCACAAAGTCTGCACGGTCCTTGGCGTCGCGCAGGTCGATCCGCGAGAGTTGCAGGCCGCCGCCGATAAGGTGGAGGTGCGCGTCCGTCAGACCCGGTAGGACGAGCCGACCTCGGGCGTCAATGGTCTTCGCATCCGGCCCCGCGAGGGCGCGGATCGCGTCGTTCGTACCGACGGCGGTGAGGCGCTCGCCGGTGATGGCCAACGCCTCCGCCCGCGCCGCCCCGCGCACGCCGGTCCAGACGTTGCCGTTGACAATGATCAGATCAGCCATATTCGGATTCCCTGGGACCAGCCCCGAAGAAGGCGACAGACAGTAAAGGTCCCCCGAAACGGAAAACACCGATGGGCCGGCGAGTACGACGCACGCCAGCGCAATGATCCCTATGAACTCCTTCCGCGCGCGCCGCTCTCGTCGCTGTTGAGTCATGTCTATCGGAATCGCGTGGAGACAATCTTATTCAATTCGCGCGCGAGCTGATGTTCGTCGGCGTTCACCAGTCGGCCGTTCTGTACCACGGTCCGGCCGTTGACGATTACCCGGTCGGCCCGCGGGGCGTGGCAGAGAATCAGGGCGGCGAGCGGGTCCTGGGCGACGGCACCGGCGAAGGCGATGTCGTCCTTGCGAAACATGGCCAAGTCGGCGGCGGTGCCGGGTTCAAGTCGGCCAAGGGCGGGCCGTGAGAGCAAATCCGCGCCCCCCACGGTGGCCAGGTGGAACGCCTCCGCGACGGAGAAGGCCGTCGCACCGCCTTGCACGCGCTGGAGCAGCAGCGCCTGTCGGGCCTCGGCCAGCACGTTCCCCCCGTCGTTGCTGCTGCCGCCGTCCACGCCAATCCCGACCTTGACGCCCCGCCCGAGCATCCGCGCGACCGGCGGGATGCCGCTGCCCAGGCGCATGTTCGAGCAAGGACAGTGGGCGACCCCCGTGCCCGTCTCGGCGAGCAGGTCGATGTCGGTCTCGTCGAGATGCACGCAGTGGGCGAGGTATACGTCACGCCCTAGCCAGCCGTGTTCGTGCAGGAAGGGGATCGGCCGCAGGCCGAACTGGTCGAGGCAGTATGCCTCTTCGTCGAGCGTTTCGGCGGCGTGGGTGTGGAGCAGCACGCCCTTCTCGCGGGCCAGCGCCTGTGTGTCGCGGAGCAGTTCCCGGCTGACGCTGAACGGCGAGCACGGGGCCAGGTCGATCCGCACCATCGCGTAGGGGTCGGGATCGTGATAGGCTGCGATCACCCGAGCACAGTCCTTGAGGATCTCGTCTTCCGGCTGGGTGCAGTCGTCGGGCGGCAGACCGCCGCGCGAGGCGCCGACGCTCATGCTCCCGCGGCAGGCGTGGAGACGCATGCCGAGCGTCGCGGCGGCCTCCAGCACGGCCTCGATTCGGGCATCACTGCCCTGGGGAAAGATGTAGAAATGATCGCTGGTGGTCGTGCAGCCCGAGAGCAGCATCTCGCCTATGCTGACCATCGCGGCGGTCCTGACGGCCTGGTAGTCGATGTGCCGCCACTTCTCGTATAGCACCGTCAGCCAGTCGAACAGCT
>JBGPAW010000027.1:0-16692 GCA_041480905.1 Phycisphaerae bacterium | reverse complement strand
GTCGTCGTGCGCCCACACGCCGAAATATGGGGCGAATTCCCCATCGACACCCGGAGGGCCGGCGCGCAAGATAAAGCACGTTAGCATAACTGAAGATTGGCCAACGATCCCGCGGCAGATTCATTCCCCTCTCCGGCCCGAACAACCTGTCGCGGGTTTCTTTTGCGCCCGCCCGGCGTGGGCGCCACGCCTACCTGAACACAAGCCTCGAACTGTGGTAGAATAGGATTATCGGGCCGGTAGGAGGAATGTAACATGATGGAACAATGGTCTGCGATATCCGCATGGGTCATCATGGTCGGCATGTTGGGGATCGTCGGCGGCGGATCCGCTGCGGAACCGGGCGCCACAGTCCGACCCGCCTACTGCGCGGGAGGCTGGTATCCCGGCGCGGCCGATGCCCTCGCCAAGGAAGTCGATGATCTGTTGGTCCACGCCTCCCCACCCCCTGTGGAGGGCAAGCCCGTGGCCCTGATTTCACCGCACGCGGGCTACCGCTTCAGCGCCCCCACCGCCGCAGCGGGCTACAAGTGCCTGCAGGGCCACACTTACAAGCGGGTCATCGTGCTCGCCTTCAGCCACCGCCAGGCCGGAACCTATGCCGGCGTGGACGTGCCGGGCGAGCTGACCGCCTACCATACCCCGCTCGGCGACGTGGCCATCGACCGTGACGTGTGCGCGGCACTCCTGCGGCAACCGGGATTTGCCTCACATCCCGGCGTCGATCGCGAGGAACACTCGCTGGAACTGCAACTGCCCTTTCTGCAAAGGGTCGTGAAGGATTTTCGGCTCGTGCCCCTGCTCGTCGGGCGGATGGCCGACTCCGAGTATACGGCGGCCGCGCGCGCCCTGGTCCCCTTCATCGACGACGAAACCCTGCTGGTAGCGAGCAGCGATTGCACCCACTTCGGCCCCAACTTCGGTTACGAGCCGTTCAAAGACGACGTGGCGAATAAGCTCCGCGAGCTCGCCGATGCGGCAGCCGCACCGCTGCTCCAGTGCGATTACGACGGTTTCGCCGCCCATCTGGCCCGAACGCGGGACACCATCTGCGGTCAAGGTCCCATCAGCCTGCTACTCCGCATGTTGTCCATGCACGGCGGCGCTACAGGGGTCCGGGCAGCGTTCGACACCTCCGGTCACATCACCGGAGATTGGGCGAACAGCGTGACCTATCAAGCGATCGTTTTCACCCGGCCCGCCGGAACGTTGGGCAAATCCGACCAGGCGGAATTGCTGCGTATCGCGCGTCAGACCGTCACTGCGTTCCTGAACGGAAAAGAACCGCCCAAGCCCGATCCGGCCGCTCTGCCGGCAGCCCTGCGAGCCGACGGTGCCTGCTTCGTGACCCTGGAGAATCACGGCCAACTCCGGGGGTGCATTGGGAACATGGAAGCTAACGGGCCGCTGTTTCAGGCCGTGATCCGCAACGCGGTCTCGGCCTGCCAGGATTACCGTTTCGTGCAGAATCCGGTGACCGCCAAGGAGCTGGACCAGCTTCACATCGAAATCAGCTACCTGACGCCGATGAAACGTGTCGCAAAAACGGACGACATTATCGTCGGTCGCCACGGGCTGCTCATCGGGCTGGGCGGCAATCGTGGCGTCCTTTTGCCCCAAGTGGCCTACGAGCGGGGCTGGTCACGGGAAGAATTCCTGGCCGAGACGTGTCGCAAGGCCGGTCTGCCGCCCGACGCTTGGAAACGCCCCGAGGCCGAACTATACTCATTTACGGCCGAAGTGTTCGGCGAGTAGGCGGGGTGCCCACATAAGGGGCAGCCGGGTGGCATGGCTTCACGCGATTCGCCTGGGGTGAATCGCGGGTAGCCATGTAAGGGGCGGAGGCGGCTCATGTTTGGCAATACCACTAGGCGCGAGTTTTTCGCGCAACTCGGGGCGACTGCCGCGGGTGTGGCACTTTCCAGTTCTGCTCTGCCGGCCTTCGGCGGAGAAGGAAAAACATCGCCGACCTCGCGGGTGGTGATTGCGCGGGATGAGACCTTGGCTGACGGGCAGGTCGCCGAGCACGGCGATCTCCTACGGAAGCTGCTCGACGCGTCGATGCAGAAGCTGGCTCAAACGCCCGATGCCACAACCGCTTGGCGCAAGCTGTTCAATCCCAAGGATCGCGTCGGCATTAAGGTCAACACGCTCGGGTTCTCCACCTCACCGGCGGTGGTCGAGGCGATTGTGGCCGGGCTGGTGGCGGCGGGGGTCGCTCCCGAACGCATCCTCATCTGGGACCGGTTCGACGTCGAATTGGCCAAGGCGGGCTTCAAGATCAACAAATCCGGCAGCGGTGTGCAATGCCGGGGGACCGACGCCGAACGGATCGGCAGTGGATATCAGTCGGACGTAGAAACCAGCGGGCAGATCGGCTCGTGCTTCTCGCGCATCGTGGCCGAGCAGGTGGACGCCCTGATCTGCGTCCCGGTGCTCAAGGATCACAACCTGGCCGGGGCTTCTTTAAGCATGAAATGCTTCTACGGCGCGATCCACAATCCGAACAAATATCACGGGACGAACTGCGACCCCTACGTGGCCGATGTGGTCGCGCACCGGTTTATCGCCCCTAAGTGGCGGCTGACGGTCTGCGACGCCACCCAGGCCCAGTACCAAGGCGGGCCAGCCCGGCAGCCCGGCTATGCTTGGCCGTTTGGCGGGTTGATCGTGAGTAACGACTTCGTCGCCGCCGACGCCGTGGCCGCCAACTTGCTCGAAACGAAGCGCCGAGCGGAAGGACTTCCCTCGCTGGCGGAGGAGAAGCGCCCGCCCCAGCACATCGCCTCCGCCGCGGCCCGCGGCTTGGGCATCGCGGACTTAAGCCGGATCGAGCAAATCGAGGTGTAGCATGGACGACCTCGACAATCTTTTCCGTCGGCCGACGCGCCGCGATCTGCTGAAATGGGGCGTGGCGTGCGGGGCGGCCGGAACGCTGTGCCGGCTGAGCCCGAGCCGTGCGGAGGACACCGCCGGCATCGGGGCCTTGACCGGCCCCAAGCTCGCGGGCGTCGTGCGGCACGAGGCCAAGTTCTGGGAGAAGCTCGAGGGCAACCGCGTCAAGTGCAAGCTGTGCCCGCGCGAGTGCGAGGTGGCCGACGTCGAGCGCGGCTACTGCGGGGTCCGCGAGAACCAGGGCGGCAGCTACCAGACGCTTGTTTACGGGGCCTTGTGCTCGGCCAACGTCGATCCGATTGAGAAGAAGCCCCTGTTCCATTATCTCCCGGGCACGCCTGCGTTCTCGATCGCTACCGCCGGCTGCAACATCGAGTGCAAGTTCTGCCAGAACTGGGAGATCAGCCAATTCCGGCCGGAGCAGGTCGCCAGTACCGTCGTCCCGCCGGAGAAGCTGGTGGCCACCTGCCGGTCGAGCGGCTGCCCCACGATGGCCTACACGTATTCCGAGCCGACCATCTTCTACGAGTACATGTACGACACGGCCGCGCTGGCCCGCGCCGCCGGCATCGGCAGCGTGATGATCTCTAACGGCTACGTGCAGGAGCAGCCGCTGCGGGAGCTGTGCCGGCAGCTCACCGGCGTCAAGATCGACTTCAAGGCCTTTAGCGAACGTTTCTACGCCGAGACTTGCGCGGGCGAGCTCAAGCCGGTGCTCAAGACGCTGGAGACGCTCAAAGACATCGGCATCTGGTTCGAGCTGGTGATCCTGATCATCCCGACGCTCAACGACTCACCGGACGAGATCAAGCAAATGAGCGCGTGGGTGTTCGAGCACCTTGGGCCGGACGTGCCCATGCACTTCACCCGCTTTCACCCCACCTACCGGGTGACTAACCTGCCGCAGACGCCGGTCTCGACGTTGGATCGTTGCCGCCAGATCGCCCTCGATGCGGGCGTGCGTTACGTTTACGCTGGCAACGTGCCCATGCACCCCGGCGAGAATACTTATTGTCACGAGTGCCGGAACGAGCTGATCCGCCGGGTCGGGATGCGCACCGCGTCGAACACCATCACCGACGGCAAGTGCCCCAAGTGTGGCACCGCCATCCCCGGCGTCTGGTCGCAGGACCAAGCCCTGGCGTTTAAGCCGCGCGAAACGACCGCCGCCCGGCCAGCAGCATCGCAGCCGAGCTGAGTTTCGTCCCCGCCAGCAGGAACGCCGTCGCGGCGGTGCCGAACATCGGCACCAGCAGAATCCCGGTGAGCAACGCCCCCAGGCAGGCCCCGGCGTGGTCCGCACCGTTGATGGCCCCGGCGGCGCGGGCGGTCTGACCGGTCAGGGCCAGTTGCAACCCGCCGGCGAGAGCGAAGGCCGCTCCGCCGAGCACGCCGGTCACCGCCACCAGGCTGAGCACCGCCCACTCCACCAACACCAACGCCGTGCGGGTATCTTGAACGGCCCCCAGCCTCGGCAAGACGAAGGGGACGACCAGCGCCAGCGTCGCCAACAACACGTCAACGATGATCAGCCGCCGCCACTGGTGCACCGAGGGAAGGTCTGCCGCCGAGCGCCGCCAACGCCTGCCGGCCAGCCCACAACCGACCACCAGCCCGCCCATGAACACGGCGATGATCCAGCCGATGCGGCTGTACACGTACCCGTAAAGGTTCTGAAAGGCGAAGAGCCAGACCAGGCTCAGGGCCATCGTTGCAAACCCCGTGGTCCCGACGGAAAGCAGAATCGTCCCGGCCGCCCAACCCGAGGCGGGCTTCCCCCGTACCCGAGTGGCCACCAAGGTGCCCGCCGCCAGGAGTATCAAAACGAGCGTCAGCTTGAACAGGCTGACCGAGCGCAGCCGTTCGATGAGGCGCGCCGACGAACCGCCGGTCATCCGGTCCCACAGCACCAGCCGTTGGATGTACGCCACCGGCTGCGAGTCCGTGCTGATGGCGACCGGCTGGAC
Organism: Phycisphaerae bacterium; assembly: GCA_041480905.1. Taxonomy (GTDB): domain Bacteria; phylum Planctomycetota; class Phycisphaerae; order UBA1845; family UBA1845; genus JAAEQG01. Next base: position 11,830 of record JBGPAW010000027.1, on the reverse strand, counting down.
GGCGTCTAGTTCCGCCGCCCGATGGCGCACCTTCCCCGGCTCCAACCAGTCGGTGGCTCCCTCGAACCACACCGGGTCGAACAGGTCCGACTTCACGCCGCGCTGGGTGTACCGGGCGACCAGCACGGCCGGGTCCGTGGTCACCAGATCGGTTTCGGTGGCTGCCAGCACCTGGGCCGGATCACCCCAGCCCACGACGATCTGCGGAAAGTGCCGCCGCAATGTCGCCCGCACGGAAGCCAGGTACTCGCCCGAAGCCGGCGAGAGTTCGCCCGGAGCCGCCGCGACGGTCAGGCACACCACTGAGCGCCGGGTCATCGCCCGGCGAAGCTCACCATAGAACTCGACGGTGTAGAAGCGCGCCCGCAGCGCCGAGGTCGGTTCCGGCAGCCGGGCGATGACCAGGTCGAAGCGTTCGCGCTGCGTCTTGACGAAGTATCGGGCGTCCACGTGGTGTACGGTGACGCGGGCGTTGGCGAGGGCTCGGCGATCCGTCTCCGCCAGATAAGGTGCGATGATCTCGATCTGACGCGGGTCCGGCTCGACGTAATCGACGTGCTCGACGGGATGGCGAAGAACCTCCGCCAGCAGTCCTTCCGCCCCTCCGCCCAGCACCAGCACGTGCCGCGGCGCGGGATGCTGGCACATCCAGAAGTGCGCCGGCGGCACGAAGCTGTATGGATCGGGGAAGTCCGCCGCGACTTGCCCATCGCAGTAGAGGGTGTACTGGTCCGCCCGCCGGCCGACGGCGAGGTTCTGATACTTCGATTCCGCCTCGGCCGCTAGCACGTATCCCGGGGCAAGGTCGCGCCACCGCCGTTCCACGAGCCGCCGGTTGAGCGCGTCTCCCCTGAGCACAGCCGCCGCCAAAGTCACTGCGGCGAGGCTGAACAGGACCACTGCACCGTGGGGGCGGCGGGCGGTGACGGCCAGCAGACCGCCCGAAGCCGCCGTGGTCAGCGCCCCGCACAGCAACGCCGTCTCGATCGGCGCGAGGTGTTCGACCGCCCAAAAGCTGAAGACCGCGCCGCCCAAAAGGCTGCCCACCGATTCCAGCGCGTAGACCCGGCCCAGCAGTCCGACGCCGCGAGCCGCGGGCTTCAGTCCGCTCTTGACACCCGGTGTCAAGGGTCCGCGCGCCCCCACCGGCGCGGGATACCCCGTCTCGTCCGCATCTCCCAGGCGACACGCCAGGGGGAACGCCATGCCGACGAACATGCCTGCCGGCGCTACGAAGAGCAGCGCCGCCGCGGCCGTCTTGGCGAGCGGAAGCAGCTCGCCGGGCGCTACCCTCAGCCAGGCCCGCGCCCCGCGGAAAATCCACAACTCGATGCACGCGGCGCCGCTCAGCATGAGCAGCACGACCACCAGCCGCAGGTCCGCGCGCCCGCGCCGCGCTGCCCGCCCGCCCAAGAGGGCTCCGAAGGAAACGCCGAACAACCAGGCGAACAACACCACCCCCCACGCAAACTCACTCCCGAACATGAGCACCAGGGCTTCCCGCACCAGGAGCGATTGCGTGACGATGGCCTGCACACCCCAGGCCAGCACGAGCAAACCCAAGGCCAGGCGCCGCCGGTACCGCGGCAGCAGCACGCCTTCATACGTGGCGATCATGGTGCGGTATTGTAACGCGAAGCGGCGTCGCACTCAGCGCGACCAATTCTGAGACGAAGGACAGAGAACCTTCAGACGAGATGATTAACGCACGGTTTCCGGCGGGGCCAGGCAGGTGTTGAAGCGAACCTGCAGGTTGCCGAAGTCCTGCAGATCGACGTCGAGGTCGAAGTCGAAGTCGAAGACGTCGCATCCGCTCGCCAGCGTGGTCGGCCCCATGGAAGTCTGACACTCGCGCAGGGCCGCGTAGTCGACGATGTCCACATTCCCGTCCCCGTTGTAGTCGCCCGAAGCCACCGTCCCGGTCCCGCCGGTGAAGGCGCGCTGAAAACCGGCGAAGTCCGCCAGATCGTAGTCGCCGTCCCCGTCAAAATCGAACGGCTGGCACACCGGATCGGACGTGCCCCCCGGACCGCTCAGGCAGGCTCGAAAGCCCGCCACGTCCCGCAGGTTGACCGTCCCGTCTCCATTCACGTCGCCCTGCAGGGGGGGGGCCTCGTTAAACCATAGGGGGAGCCGCAGGAAGGGGTCACCCACGCCGGTCCACATCCAATCGTTGAACGGATTGGACAGGTAATATGCCTCGCCCAGCGTCCAGCCCTCGCGCAGCGCCGCCAGCAACACCACCGGAACAGGGCTTTGGCAGCACTGCGGTTCGCCGGTGGCGCCGATCCCCGCGGCATAGCCGGCGCCCAGGGCATTGGGCACGTACAGCCCCCCATAAGCCGTGAGGCTGCGGAGAGTCACCGCTCCGAAACTGTTGAGATCAAACGCCAGGACGCGGCTCCCCGGATCACTGGTGGCGAAATTGGCCGCCGACCAGCCGGTCAACTGGTAGATGGCCATGCGGAACGCGTCCTGCGGGGTCTCCTGCGCGTGGGAGTTGAAATAGGCCCAGGGTAGATCGGGAAGCTCCGGCGCCTCGACGGCATTCCTTAGCCAGTACCACTCATGGTTGCCCGAAGGGAACACGGGATCGTAGTAGTCGTACCATGCCGTCTCGCCGAAGAGGGAATGGTGTGGGTCTTCGAGGACCAGGGCGCGCTCGGTCAACTGCATGGCCTCGTCCAGCGTCGGAGCGTCGATCCGCATGACCATGTACCGGTTGGCCGCCATCGTCGCCTTGGTCAGCCGCCCCCCCGACGGAAGGACGTGCCCCGACAAGGTCGGGCAATCGTAGTTGTAGCCCCGCTGCCCTCCCTGGTAATCGAAAGGTCCCGGCGGCCGATCATCGTCGGTCATGTCCTGCAGCGCGTCCGCCACGGAGAAACCGCCCGTATCGGGATTCACGAGCGGCGTCCCGTAGTGGCCGGGCAGGTCGTACCCTAAGACGATCCCCATGATGGATTGTTCCAGTTGTGGATCGGCGGTGAGCAGGTCGTGCACCGGGCCGATGATCTGGGCTTGCACGGCCGCGAGATCGGGGAGATGTTCGTCCAGCGCGGCAGCGAGGCCCATCATGTGGCTTTCGGGAATCCCGCGGACCTGCCGGTACCATTGCGCCCAAGCAACGCTGTCGGGGTTATTGAGGTTATACAGCACCAGCCAACTATCGGGCAGGTCAGCGGTGCGCTGAGAGGGATCGGTCGCCCGAGCCGGCGGTGCGCCAAGCGCCACCGCCATGAACCCAAGCCGGAGCGCGAGCAGCGAGCTGCGCCACATGTCCAATGCCTTTCCCTTGCTTGGCTCCCCCCAACAGCCCTCATCTTATTGGACGCCGGCACCCCAAAACAAGCCGGGCGAATACCCTAAAACAACGATGGGGCGCCGCTCGACCCGGCACCCCATCGAACAGTCTCTTTGTGGATCACCCGTCCATCCCCCGTCATCCGTTCCTGAGGAGAGACGTCCAGCGCTATTCCGCGCCGCGAAACCGTAACCGCTCTAGCGACGGCGCAGCAGAGCCAAGCCGCCGAGGGCCAACAGCGCCAACGTCCCCGGCTCGGGGATGAGCAGTAACTCGATCTTCAGGTCCTGGTACTGCACGTTGATCGTAGCCGCGCTACCCGGCATCGAGATGGCGATCACGTCGTTGGCCATCGCGATGTGCAGACTATCGTGCGGCACTGGCAGCACCAAGGTGATGTCCACCACCGACAGACCGGACCAATCATCGCTCCCGCTGGTCTGAGGGAAGTCCGGAGTCGTGGTCAGTGGACCGTTCCACGTCCGCCCCATCCCACCGTTCTCGGTGATGCCCAGGTTGGCGTCCAGGTTCACCGACGCGTTCGGCCCCGTAACGCCATAGCTCCCGAAGGCCGTCACCCGGATCAGGCTGAAGTACAGGCCGGGCTTGGCCAGCGCATCAAAGGACGTCGTGTCCGTTTGATGGTCTCCCTGTGGTCCCGGAATGCCGTTCTGAGAACTCACCTGGAAGTTGGCGTCGACGTAGTAGAACGTGTCGCTGGGACCGTCCACCAGCGGATCACCGAAATGACCGGTGATGTCCTGCCCGTTAGAGTAATAGAGGCTGGCGGTTTCCCCGCCTGTCGTAGCCCAATCGCGTGCCTGGGCGGACGTCATCCCCAACGTCATGACCGCCACGACGGCCCCGCACACCACAGCCTTCCGCAACATCGTGTTCATCCTTACCACTCCTTCTAAGCTAAACGTCCGCCCGGTCTAAGCACGGCGCGAGCGCCGCAGCACCAGAGAACCAAAACCTGCTAACGCCAAGAGTATCGACGCCGGCTCGGGGATGATGATCTGCATGCCCGCCTTCTCGATAAAAGAACCGGCGGGAGCAGCCCCGTCCACGAGGATCGCGTCAGTCACCTTAATCCGGAACTTATTCCAATCCTGGTCGGCGTACGGTGGATTACCTGGCGTACCCGCCACCAGAATCTTCTCCGCGTACCAAGTACCGCCCAACTCCGGGTGACCCGGATCGTAGGGAGTGTAAATCGGAGGCTGGGCCACGCTGGCAATGATGTTGGCACCGGTGTTGCCCAGAGGCGTGGGGCTGTACCTGAATACGGAGAAATCCGCCTGCACGGTGAGATAGGTGGTAGGATTACCCGCAAAATCACCGAGGTCGTAAGTGCCCCATTCCTTGACCTTGATGAAATGGAACGCCGCGGCTCCCGGCGGGGTGGAACCGGCCTTGTCCACTATGACGTCAGCCAAGTCTTCGGTAGTGGCCCCTGAGCCATCACCGCCCGTAGAGCGGAAATTTACCGGGCTGGCGAAATCGAAACCCCAGGTGTACACGGTGGGGTTGCCGAAGCCGGGCCCCGTCAGAGGAGGGATGTTGTTTTGTCCGCCGCTCCATCCGAACCGGGCATTGTTGCCACTCGGATTGCTCCAGGGATACGCGGCCGACGCTGTGCTGACCGAAACGAGAACGATCGCCACGGCAACCGCGCTTACCGCCAGCGACCGCACCAGCTTCTTGAACGGCATGTTCCGCTCCTTTCTCGACTCCCGCCCTTCTTCCGAAGAGCGCCTCTTCCACCCGGGTGAAGGCGCGTAAAAAGAGACCGCAGAGTTTCTCTCTCTCGGTCTCCCTATACCTTCCCACGTCCTTATTCGATTGTCCGTCGCCATGTTATCGAAACGGCCTGCCCACGTCAACAGGAAACTCAAGCATTCTTCAAAAAAAGTTCGGGAAGGTCGGGAACATGGTGGGTACGGCGCCCCGGAGCCGATTTTGAAGTCTGGCTGTACAAATGGGTTCGTTTGGAAAAACGCAAGAGGCGAGAGGCAAGAGAAAGCAGGCGTGAATAAAGTCGGGCTGAATCACATGGGGACGCAGAATGGGTTCGTTTGGAAAAACGCAGAAGGGAAGAGGCAACGAGACGGATAGGTAGGGTGCGCGCCCGCGCACCACCCCGGTAGGTCCCCGAGCGCGGACCCTACCGGGCTTGGCGCGTGATCAAGGGGACGGTCAACGTCGGCGGGGATCTCGGGCGGACGCGAAAACCGGCGGTCGGCGGTGGAATACCGCCGCCCCGGCCACGATGAACAAGAGCGTCAACAGGCCCAGACCCCATGGGGAAACGGCCGGGACAGGGTTGTCGCACTCATCGGGGATGGAGTTCCGGTTAAGGTCTTGGGAGGTCCCGACGGCGATGTCGCATTCGTCGGGGACGACGTTTCCGTTGCAATCGAAGGAAGTTCCCGCGTAGAAATCGCAGAGGTCGGGTATGCCGTTCGTGTTGCAATCCGCCACGGATTCGCAGTCGTCGGGGGTGGCGTTGTGGTTGCAGTCCGTGCTGGTACCGCTGCGCATGTCGCAATCGTCGGGAATGCCGTTGTGGTTGCAGTCGCGGGAGGTGCCGGCGTAGATGTCGCAGATGTCGTGCAGGCCGTTGGTGTTGCAGTCCGCGGCGGATTCGCACTCGTCGGGGATGTTGTTGTAGTTGCAGTCCACGCTGGTACCGACCCCGATATCGCAGATGTCCGGCACGCTGTTGCTGTTACAATCGGTGAGCGCTTCGCATTCGTCGGGGAAGGTGTTGTTGTTGCAGTCCGCGCTGGTGCCCGCGGCCAAGTCGCACGCGTCGGGGATAGTGTTCTGGTTGCAGTCCGAACTCGTGCCGGCATAGATGTCGCACTCGTCGGGGACCTTGTTGCCGTTGCAGTCGCGGCTGGTGCCCCCGTGGAGATCGCACTCGTCCGGGAAACCGTTGTTGTTGCAGTCGCGGGCCGTTCCGAGCGCCAGATCGCAATCGTCGGGGAGCCCGTTCGTGTCGCAGTCGTGGCTGGTGCCCTGGAGAAGATCGCAGGAGTCCGCGATGCCGTTGAGGTTGCAGTCCCGCTCGCACTCGTCGGGCGTGCCGTTTCCGGTGCAGTCCTGACTCGTGCCCACCAGGATGTCGCACGTGTCGGCCGCGCCATTCGCGTTGCAGTCTGCTTCGCATTCGTCGGGGGTGCCGTTGGCGGTGCAATCGAGGCTGGTGCCGGCGGCAATCTCGCACTCGTCGGGGGTGCCGGTCCGGTTACAGTCTTGACTGGTGCCGTGGAAGATATCGAGGGCGTCGTCGACGCCGTTGGTATTGCAGTCGGCACCGGTCAGCGGCACCGGTCCATGCGTGGGCAGGGTGATGCTCGTCGGGGTTCCCGGGCGAAACAGAACGAGCGTGGCATCCGCGATCCCGGGAGGCACGTCGGCGTCAAACCGGAAATTATAGGTCGTACCCCAGCGCAAGGCATTGGCGTCGGGGTTGACCGAGTAGGGGGTCGTGGCCCAGGTGACGCTGTCGCCGGGCGGGGTCGCCGTCCAATCGCTGAGGTCGTAGGGCTCGCCGCTATGGTAATCTACGTCGTGGAATCCTATGTTGACGACCGACACGCCCATCGGTATCGGAATCGAAAACGACTGGGCGCTGCGATGCGAGTTCATGTTGCACACAGCATATTCGTAGTGGTACCACCCGCCGCCCAAATCGCTCACCTTGTACGCCAACATCATCCGCCCGTCGGAGGGGATGTCGAGGTAGGTGACGGTCACGGCCGGATCGAAGTCCTGCCAGGCCAACAACGCGGGTTTCTCGCGCTGGGTCTCGTAGCCCATCACGAAGGCCAGCTCGTACACCGTGGGACTTCCCTCGTACCAGACCACCTGCACGCGGCGGTAGGAGGCATTGTTGTAGTGATTGCCCGCCACGGTCTCATCACGGGTCAGATACTGTCCTTCCACGAAGTACAGGGCGCCCGGGTTGCTTGGCGGATAGAGATCGGCGTCATGGACCTGCAAGCGTCGTCCAATGGTGGCTGGGTAGGGAGGGGAGGTCCACGGATAGGGGAAAACTCCGGTGGCGGCGTTGACTTGCGAGCGCGGAGCCATGTTGGCCTGCAGCCCATTCACGCTCGAGGAGTGGACGTCGGAACAAAGCGGGCCCAAGGCACTGGTTCCGCCCGGAACGCAATTCTCGGAACAGAAGGTCCCGTTCAAGGGGAAGTAGGTGTGGGTCACCCAGCTCATGCCGATCTGCTCGAAGCGGCCGTCCTTCAGGCGGTACATGTGCTGCGGAACGATGGGGTGCTGGTTGGTGTTGAGCACCCAGGAGGCCCGGTTGTCGCCCAGGTTGCACACGGTCGTACCCACCGAATACGCGGTGATGTCGCCGACGCGCCCCCAGCGTTTGAGGGCTTGCAGGTCAGCCACGATCAAATCCGGTCCCGTGGCGCGCCCGCGCAGCTCTTCGGGGGTCTCCCCGGCCAGGGCACCGTCCGCCCAGCGGGGTATCGGGCATCCCAGCAGGAATACCGCGAAAGTGAACGTCTTCAAGGGCCTGATCATTCGACGCCTGCACATGGCTTCCCCCAATCGTCGAGACGACAAGATGGTTCCTCGTCGGCTTCAGCAGGCGCAGCATACCGCCTCCGAAGCCGGAACCGTTCAGGTCCCGCAGCCTTTCCCGCACGGAATGCGACTACCCCTACGCGCCCCCAGCCCCTCCGTCACACATCCGGCCGTGTAGCAGTGTATCAATTCCGCCGCATAAGATCAATTCATCGGCAGGGGCGTCGGCGGTTTCCAGAGCTACGTCTCCACACCGTCTGGATAACTTGTCCCCGGGCACGTAGTGTCACTGAACGAAACTCAATCCGCACTGTAACCGCGAACCGGCATAGACTTGGAGAGCAGTTTTTGCGACAATCAGTTCGCCTCAGCAATAAGGAACGCGGGAACGGAGCAATCTCATGTTTTATCCGGTAAGAGCAGGCGTCTGGGTAGGCCGGGTCGTAGCCTGGGGGGTGTTCTTGGCATCCGCTACAGTTATGGCGACCGGGCTGGTCTCCCGTTCATCCGCTGATCTTCAGGTCCGCGCCTCCGCGATCACGGGGCGGGCCTCTTTTGTTACCGCCGCGGGTGGGGGACCCATCTCCGTTCCCCTCCCTGCCGGGGGCGCGCCAGCCGGACCGACCGAGTTCCTCCACGAATATGGATACCTGTTTGGTGTTCTAGACCCCGCCAGCCAGCTCGAACTCACCCGCGCCGAGACAGATGCACTAGGCCACCGCCACACCACCTACCGGCAGGTTTACCAGGGCGTGCCCATGTTTTCCGGGGTACTCAAGGTGCATCAGAATCCGGCGGGGCAGGTCATCGCCGCCAACGGAGATTTCTATCCCATCTCCACGAAGCTCAATCCCGTTCCGACGCTCGATGCCGCCGCAGCCCGAGGCATCGCCCTGGCGGCGATGCCCGGCGACCGGGCGGAGGTGGAGCACGCGGAACTCGTCATCGTCGATCCGGGGTGGTATGGCGACCCGCCCCTCGGTGCGCATCTGGCCTATTGCCTCGTCGTTGCGTATGCGGCGACGCACCAACCCGAAGGTTTCTTCATCGACGCCCATACCGGAGACGTACTCGACCGCTGGTCCATGAGGTATACCGCTCTGAATCGGGCGATTCACGATGCGGGCGGGACGGCGGAGCTTCCCGGCCCATTGGCCCGCGGCGAAGCAGACGACCCGGTGGCGGACGCCGACGTCAATGCGGCCTACGATTACACCGGCGACACGTATGAATACTTCTGGCAGGCCTTCGGGCGCGACGGCATCGACGACCACGGGATGACCACCGTGGCCACGATGAACAGCGGGGCGATGCCCTGCCCCAACGCAATGTGGAGTTTCACGTTATATCAGATGGCGTTTTGCACCGGCGTCGTCGCGGACGACATCGTCGCCCATGAAACGACCCACGGGATCACGCAGTACACGGCTAACCTGATCTACCAGAACCAGTCCGGCCAATTGAACGAATCGTTTTCCGACGTCTTCGGCGAGCTGGTCGACTTGTTTAACGGCGGAGCGGCGTTCGTGGGGACGACGGGCCTGCCGCCGGTTTGGTCCGCCCATCCGACGGGACCGGGTACCGACACGCCCAACAACCGACGCACCGCGTGCAGCGGCCCACCCCTGTACACCGATGGGGTGCGCTGGCTGATCGGCGAGGATGCCGGCGCCTGGAACGGAGCCATCCGCGACATGTGGGATCCGCCCTGCATGGGCGACCCGGACCGCGCCTATAGCCCCCTGCAGACATGCAGCCTCGGCGACAACGGCGGCGTACACACCGGCAGCGGCATCCCCAACCACGCCTTCGCCATGCTCACTGACGGCAACACCTTTAACGGGTATGCGGTCAACGGGATCGGCCCGATCAAGGCCGGCGCCGTCTGGTATCGCGCCCTGACTACGTACCTGACGGTGGCCTCGGACTTCGAGGACGCCTATGCCGCCTTCAACCAGGCCGCCGCGGACCTGATCGGCACGTTTCCCAACGACCCGCGGACCGGCCTGCCGTCGGACAGCCTGTTCACCGCCGCCGATGCCGCCGAAGTCGATAAGGCCCTGCTGGCCGTGGAGATGAACACGCCGGGGGCTTGCGGCGCGACCGTACCCATCCTGAATCCCGATCCGCCGTTGCTCTGCTCCGCCCGTTCAACCATTTTCGCGGACGACTTCGAGAACGGCGTCAACGGCTGGACGGTGTTCAATTCCAATCCGCCGACGGCGTACGACTGGGTGCAGACGACCGGCCCCCTGCCTGGGCAACGATCCGGCGTGGCCTGGTTCGGGGCCGACCCTAACCTCGGCGATTGCTCAACCAGCGGCATCCAGGAAACGGGCACGCACACGCTGGTCAGTCCGGTGATCGCGCTGCCGCCCGACCTGCACCTCCCCATGCTCGCGTTCACGCACTACGTCGAGACGGAGCCGCGTTGGGACGGAGGCCAGCTCTCGATCCGCGTCAACGGCGGCGCCTGGCAGGCCGTCCCTGCGGCGGCGTTTCGCTATAATCCTTACAATACCACGCTCTTCACCGCCAACCAAGGCAACACCAACCCCAACGCGGGGCAACTGGCCTTTAGCGGCGCTGACGGAAACTGGGGTACGTCGCTCATCGACCTGGGTCCGTTCGTCAGTGGCGGCGATACTCTGCAAGTGCGTTTCGATCTCTCCAAGGACCAGTGCTTCGGCTTCACCGGATGGTTTGTCGATGACTTTGAGGTCTACCATTGCCCGGCCAGCCGGGACTGCAACAGCAACGGAGTGGCCGACGAGGTGGACATCGCCCCGGGCCCCCACCGCGACGCTCTGGTGGTGCAGCCGCCGAACCATTCCTCCGGCAACCCCAGCGACCTGGACAACGGCGGACTGGGGATCACCGCGATGGCCGACAGCTTCATCCTGCTCCGGCCGCAGGCGATCGAGGCGCTCCGCCTCTGGGGCGGGTACTATCGTTACAGTACGGCCCCGCCGGACCACTTCACCGTGATCTTTCACCAGGACAGCGCCGGCCTGCCCGGACCGGCGGTGGCCACCCGCACCGACGTTCCTTCCACTCGTGTCCGCACGGGGGGTACCTTCCTGGCCACCCCCATCGATGAATGGGAGTACACGCTGACCCTCACGGAGCCGGTGTTTTTGAATCCGGGCACCTATTTCGTTGAGATCCTGAACAACACCGCCGGGAGTTCGGACACCTTCATCTGGCAGCGGGCCACCGTGGGGCACATCCCCGGAGCCGCCGGAGCGTATGAAGCTCCGGGAGTGAATTGGATTTACGACCCGCTGATCAACATGTCGCTGGAGCTCTACGGTCCGGTGGTGGGTCACGACTGCAACGGCAACGGCATCCTGGAGGAGTGTGACCTGTGGGGCGACCATAACGGCGACGGAGCCGTGGACCTGGTGGATGTGGCCGCTCTGGTCGGTTGCCTCACCGGCCCCGACGGCACCGCCGCCGAAGGCTGCACCTGCCTGCTCGACGCGGACTCCGACGGCGACCTGGATCTGGGCGACTTTGCGGCGTTGCAAGGGCGATTCTGAAGGCGCCGCTTTTCCAGGGATCAAGCTTCCTCCTCAGCTTCGTCGTCCCCTTCATCCAAATCGTCTTCCTCTTCCTCCTCCTCCTCCCAATTCATGTATTGCGGCGGACTTTGACCGACCCTCTCGGTAATCCGGGGGTATTTGCCCGTGGGCACCTCGTCGGCTATAGCCAGCACCTTGATCCGGTGCCACCAATCGTCACCGAAGTCAAACCAGTATCCGAAGGTCTCATTCACCCGGAGCCCCAGGGAGCCGATGGTGGTCTTGCTCACGTCCCCGGCTACCTTAGTGCTCTGGCTCGTAAGTTCGGTGACGTATTCATGGTGGCGTTCAGGCAACGGCCTTTCGCTGACGCTCCTCGCGTCGAGCGAGTTCGACAAGGAGTTCGTCCAAGTCCGTCCGCGTGAATTTCCACTCGAACGGT